>JALYZI010000265.1 GCA_030948915.1 Acidobacteriota bacterium | reverse complement strand
ATCCGTCTCCGATGTCTTCACACATTTCGGCGGACACGAATTCGCGTGTGGTTTTTCTCTCGAAGCCGCTCGCATTCCCGAACTGCGACGCCGGCTCAGCGACGCCTTCGACCGCATCGATGCAGCGGTCTTTCGGCGCGAAGCGCGAATCGATGATGCACTCACATTTGCTGATATCGATCGTGCGTTTCTCGAGGCGCACGAGTTGCTGCAGCCTTTCGGCGCGGGAAATCCGCAGCCGCTGTTCCTCGCGCGCGATGTCCGTGTTGCCGGGCGGCGAGAATTCGGCGAAGGCTGCTGCGAGGTGACGCTGGAAGATGCAAGCGGCCGCGCTGTAGCCGTGCTATGGCCGTCTGCGAAGACCCTCGATCCTCTCTTCTCGAACGGCACGCGCAGCGACGTTATCTTTCAAATCGAGCCCGACGCTTACGCTGCTTCCGGATCGCGGCTCACGATCGTCGACGCGCGGAATTCCATTGACCAGTAACAAGTTGCGATTCGCGTGCAGCGGACGATTCGCATTCTTCGCGTCGCGCTTCCGGTTGCCTTTTTCGGATTCATTCTCCTGATCGCGCTCAGTTGGAATCGCGCTCGGATCCAGAAGGACCACGCGATCACGCAACCGGTGACCTCGACCATCCGGCCGGACGAAAAGTCGCCGAACATCGAGTCGAAATCGTTCGAGGACACGCAGACGATCGCCGGACGGGTCGCCTCGCGCATTCGTGCGCAGCGGGTCGTCGCCTTCCAGTCCGGATGGAACACGCTCGAGGGCGTGGAACTGACGATTTATCGTCCGACCGGCCGTACCTATGAGCTGAGCTGTCCGACCGCGCAGTTCAACAGCGAAACGAAAGAGGCTGACGCCAAAGGCGGCGTGAAAGTCACGTCGAGTGACGGAGTCGAGATCACCACCGCCGAGATTCACTTCGATGGCAACCGGCTCACGAACCACATTCCGGTGCAGTTCAAGATCGATCGCTGGGTGGGAAATGCCGGCGCGCTGGATCTCGATGTGCAATCGGAACAGCTCCGCCTCCACGACAAGCTCGACGCCGCGCTGCCGCCCGCCAGCCCTGCCGAATCGGCGATGAGCCTCCAGTCGCAGGAAGGCGACTTCAATCGGCGCGACAACAACGCGACGTTCACAACGGGAGTCGTGATGACGCATGACACCAGCCGTCTGGCGGGGGATCGCGTGGTGGCGCACCTCAGCGCCGATCGCAAATCGCTGGTCGGCGTGGAAGGGCAGGGACACATCAATATCACGACGATCGATGCCGCGGCCGGCAGCGGCCGGAAGGAAATCATGTGCGATCGCTTCTGGAGCGAAATGCTCAACGGAGAGATCATCGCGATCAACGCCGCCGGCGATCAGGCGCCGGTGCATGCGATCATCGACGGCCCGCCGAAGCGCGACCTGGTGGCCAAAACCGTTCGCGTTGCGCTCAGCAACAAGCAGGTGCACGAGTTGCGCGCGGAATCGGGCGTGGTCCTGAAGGAGCTCGGCGACCAGCCGCGCGAGTTGACCGGCGATCAACTGACGGTGCATTTCGATCCGCAGCAACATCGCGCCACCACCGCAACCGTCGAGGGCAACTTCCACTACAAGGATCCGAAGAATCAGGCGAGTGCCGTGCGCGCGAATTACGACATCATCGGCGATCACGTCATCCTGACCGCCACGCCCGGTTTTGATCCCACCGTCGCGACGGACGGTCAGACACTGAAGGCCAAGCTGATTGATTTCTCGCCGCGCGCCGGCACTGCCAGGGCCACCGGCGAAGTGATCGCGCAGATCATCTCGCGGGGAAGCGGTCCATCCGCCGACAGCACCGCGATGTTTCCGGCCGGCAAGCCCGTCTTCGTGAATTCCGATTCGGTCACCATGCGGCAGGCGACCAAACTCGCGATCTTCTCCGGTCACGTCCGGGCGTGGCAGGATACGAACACGCTCTTCGCCGACGAGATGCAGGTGCAGGGAGTGGGAGATCAGATCACGGCACGCGGCAACGTGCGCACATCGCTGTACAACACCGCATCGACGACAGAACAGCGGAAGACGCCGATGCTCACGCGCAGCGATCACTTCGCGGCGCACAAGTCGGAGCGGCGCATCGAGCTTCTCGGCAACGTCAAGATCGACGACGAGCAACGCCACCTCACCGCGGAGAAGGCGACCTTCTTCTTCGACGCCTCCCGGAAGCTCGATCGCATCGAGGCCGAGAACAAGATCGTGCTGCTCGAACAACCGGCCGGCCGCAAAGGAACAGGCGACAAAGCGACATACTTCGTCAACCGCCGCGTGATTTACATGAGCGGAGCGCCGGCGACGGTCACAACACAGACCCAAAGCGTCAGCGGCGACCAGATTGCGATCGATCTCGCGCGCAACAAAGTGGAGATCATGGGTCCGACTTCGGCGACGAAGGGGACTTACAAGCCGCAGTAGAGTAAATTCACACGCTGATGACGACGGTTCTTCCATTTACAACCGACCGGGAGCGTCCGGGCGAACCGCTCCGTCTGGCGGCCGATCATCTCGTGAAGGTTTACAAAGGGCGACGCGTCGTTCGCGATGTGTCGGTGGACATCCGCCAGGGTGAAATCGTCGGACTCCTCGGGCCGAATGGCGCCGGAAAGACGACGACCTTCTACATGATCGTCGGTCTCGTGCGGCCCGACGACGGCCGCGTGATCCTCGGCAACGAAGAGATCACTACGCTGCCGATGTATCTGCGCGCGCAGCGCGGAATCAGTTATCTGCCGCAGGAGCCTTCGGTCTTCCGCAAGCTCACCGTCGAAGAAAATCTGCTGGCAGTATTCGAAACCATGGATCTCCCGCTGGCGGAGCGCGAGCGGCGCACGAAGACACTTCTTGAAGAATTTGGAATCACACACATCGCCCGCAACCGCGCTTATTCGCTGTCCGGCGGTGAGCGGCGGCGCGTGGAAATCGCTCGGGCTCTGGCAATTAACCCGGCATTCATCTTGCTAGATGAGCCTTTCGCAGGAATCGATCCGATTGCCGTTTTCGAGATTCAGAGAATCGTCTCGCAGCTGCGTGCGCGAGGGATCGGTATCCTGATCACCGATCACAACGTGCGTGAAACTTTGAAGATCACCGACCGCGCCTATATCATCAAAGAAGGCGAAATCTTTCGTCAGGGAGTCCCCGAGAGTCTCTCGGCAGATGCGGAGGTCCGGCGAATCTACCTCGGTGAGTCGTTCAACCTGAGCTAAACGCCGTCCGCACCATGGCACTCGAACAGAAACTCCATCTCAAACTCTCCCAGAAGCTGATCATGACGCCTTCGCTGCAGCAGGCGATCAAGCTGCTGCAGTTGTCGAAGCTCGAGCTCCAGGAAGTGCTCAACCAGGAGCTGCTCGAGAATCCTCTGCTCGAGGAGACAGCCGAGGAGGTCAAGACCGAAGAGCAGGAAACGAAGACGGAGAACGAAGAGGCCGACAAGAAGGTCGAGACGCAGGAGAAGGAGAAGGATTCCTTCGACGAGATCGACTACGACGCCTACTTTCAGGACTACATCGAGTACGGCTACAACCCGCGGATGAGCGAGGAACACGAAGAGTTCCCGATCGAGAACACGCTCACCCGTCCACCGAACCTCACCGATCACCTCACCTGGCAGTTGATGATGAGCGACGCTTCGCCGCGCACGAAGGAGATCGGACAGTTCATCATCGGAAACATCGACGAAGACGGCTATCTGCGCGCCACCAACGAAGAGATCATGGCCTCCGGCAAGTACGAAGCCGAAGAAGTGGCGACCGCGCTCAAGGCGATTCAGTCGCTCGATCCGATCGGTGTCGGCGCCCGCGATCTTCGCGAGTGCCTCCTTCTGCAGCTCGAGTTCCTGGAAGTCGACGAGCCGCTGGTCGAGACCATCATCCGCGATCACTGGGACATGTTCATGCAGCGGCACTTCGTGCAGCTTGCAAAGGTCATCGGCATCGATCTCAAGACGCTGGAAGGCATCATCGAGGTCATCAAGCATCTCGATCCGAAGCCCGGGCGGAAATACTCGAACGAGCGGGCGATCTACGTCGAGCCCGATGTCTACATCCAGAAGGTCGGCGACGAATACGTCATCGTGCTCAATGAAGACGGCATGCCGAAGCTGCGCATCAACGGCAGTTACCGCGCGATGCTCAACTCCATGGACTCGAAGGCCGACGGCGAAACGGTCAACTACATCAAGGACAAGATCCGATCGGCGGTCTGGCTGATCAAGTCGCTCGATCAGCGCCAGCGCACGATCTACAAAGTGGCCGAGTCCATCGTCAAACATCAACGCGAGTTTCTCGAGAAGGGGATCGACTATCTCCGGCCGCTCGTGCTCCGTGACGTTGCCGACGACATCCAGATGCACGAGTCGACGGTGTCCCGGGTGGTCTCGAACAAATACATGCATACACCGCGTGGACTCTTCCTGATGAAGTACTTCTTCCACAGCGGCATCGACTCCGACACCGGCGAAGACATCTCGAGTCTCACCGTGAAGAAAAAGATTCAGAGCTTCATCGAGGGCGAGGACCCGCGCAAGCCGCTCTCCGATTCCAAAATCATGAAGATTTTGAACGACGAGGGCATTAACATTGCGCGCAGAACCGTGGCCAAGTATCGCGATGAGCTGAACATTCCTTCCTCCACGGACCGCAAACAAATCTTCTGATCAAGTGAGGCCTCTATGGCTACCGGCATCGTCGGTCGCAATTTCGAAGTCACCCCTGACATCCGCGATCTGATCGACAAAAAGCTTGGCCGGATCATCAACAAGCTCTTCGACGACGTCATCGAATACCGCTGCGTGCTGCAGCACGAGAAGTACCGCTACATTTGCGAGATCCTGATCGCCGGAAAAGAGCACGACGTGAAGGCCGTTCAGGAATCCGACAAGTCGATGGCCGACGCCATCAACCGGACGATCGATCATCTCAAAGGACAGGCGCAGAAGAATCGCAAGAAGCTGCGCGATCACCACCGCAAAGACGGCGGTGACGCCAAAGTCGGTCGCGTCACCGACTGGACAGTGCAGGTTCTCGACCCCGGCAAGATTCGTTTGACTGGCGACAACAGCCGGCCGCGGATCATCAAGACCAACAGCCTGCCGATTCGGCCAATGTCGATCGAAGAGGCCGCCCTGCGTCTCGACGAATCGAAAAACGAGTTCATCGTGTTTCGCGACCTCGATACCGATAAGGTCTCGGTGATCTATAAGCGCCGGGACAAGAACCTCGGGCTGATCGCGCCGGAAGTGTGACGCTGGGTGGCCGGTGTCCGGTGGCCGGTCGAGAAATGGCAACCGGCCACCGTCAACCGGCCACCGGGTTTACCATGGTGGCGTGGACCAGGAAGACTTCCTCCAAACCACGGTGCGCGCGCTCGTTTCGGGCGACCTCGACGATCTCGCCCTGAAGCTCGTCACCGGCGACGACGGCCTCGACCGCACGATCCTCCGTCCTCGCGTGCAGAAGCCCGGTCTCGCATTCGCCGGCTACTACGAATACATCAAGCCGTGGCGTGTCCAGATCATCGGCGAGTCGGAGACGAAGTATCTGCAGTCGCTGCCGGCCCGCCTTCGCGAAAAGCGCGTGCGGGATGTCGCGGCGCTCGATGTGTCGTGCCTGATCGTCACGAAGGGCATCACGCCACTCGAGGAATTCAAACAGGAGTGCGAGAAACGCTCTGTCCCGCTTTTCTCGACGCCCGCGCTCTCCTCGGTCGCGATCACGCGGACCACGTACTTCCTCGAAGAGACGATGGCGCCGAAGGTCACGATGCATTCCGGTCTGCTCGACGTCTACGGCATCGGCGTTCTGCTCATCGGCGACAGCGGAATCGGCAAGAGCGAATGCGCCCTCGATCTGATCTATCGCGGCCACCGCCTGATCGCCGACGACATGGTGATCGTGAAGCGCCATCCCAACGATGTCCTTCTCGGATATTCGAATGATCTGCTGCGCCACCACATGGAGTTGCGCGGAATCGGAATCATCGACATCAAGGATCTCTTCGGGGTTGCTTCGACCCGCGATGTGAAGCCGATCGATCTCGTCGTCAGGCTCGAAAAATGGGTCGAAGGCACCGAGTACGACCGCCTCGGCATCGTGGGGGAGAGTTTCGATCTGCTCGGAGTTTCGAAACCGTACGTGCGGCTGCCGGTCGCTTCGGGACGCAACCTGGCGCTGTTGGTCGAGATCGCCGCGCGCAACCACCTGATGAAGCTGCAAGGCTACGATTCCGCCCGCGAATTCACGCGCCGCATCGATGAGCAGATCGCGAAGCAGGGAACGCCATCCTCGGATCAGCTTCCGCCGACGAACCACGAGGAAGTTGCCAGCTCCGAGGTGCGCAGCATGCACACGCGCACACGGTTCCACCCGGATGTGCTGGACAGAACCCGCCGTCAACGATAAAAAGCCCCGCGAAGGAGTGCTTACCATGCGACTTCGCTCGCTATTGCTCATCGTTCTGACGCTCGCCGCCTGTCAGAAAAACGAAACGTCCACGACGGACACGTCAACCACCACGCCCACCACGCCGCCGGCAACATCCTCGGCAGCCAAGCCTTTGCAGATCAGTGAGGGACTGCAAACACCGGAATCCGTTTTGTACGATCCCGATCAGGACGTCTACTTCATCAGCAACATCAACGGTCAGCCGCTGGCGGCCGACGACAACGGCTATATCTCGCGCGTCGATCCCGAAAGGCTCCAGGGCGAGATGAAGTGGATCGACGGCAGCAAACCTGAAGTGACACTGAACGCGCCTAAGGGAATGGCCATCGTTGGCGACACGCTGTATGTCGCCGACATAAGCGTCGTTCGCAAATTCAATCGAAAGACCGGCGCGCCGGAAGGCGAGGTCCGGATCGTGGGAACCACTTTCCTGAATGATGCCGCCAGCGACGGGACGAGCGTTTACGTCTCCGACAGCGGCTTGAAAGCCGGAGCCGACGGAAAGTTCGCGTCCACCGGAACCGATGCCATCTGGAAAATCACTGGTGCCAAAGCCGAAAAGGTCGCGAGTGGCGCGGACCTCAAAGCCCCGAACGGCGTCGTTGCCACCGGCGGGAAACTGTGGGTCGTATCGTTCGGGGCGAACGAGCTGTATCAAATCGACAAAGGAAAAAAGACGGACGTCATGGCGATGCCGAAGGGCAGTCTGGATGGACTCGTCCAGCTCGCGGACGGCTCATTCCTCGTTTCGAGCTGGGATGGCAAAGCTGTCTATCGCGGCAAACCGGGTGGTGCCTTCACGGCGGTGGTGGAGAACGTCAACGCACCCGCGGACATTGGTTACGATACAAAGCGCAACCGTCTGCTCATTCCGCATTTCATGGATAACATCGTCACGATTCACAATGTGCAGTAGACGGTGACCGGTGGCTGATGTCCGGTTACCGGCAACCGAATGAATCGTCCTGAATACCTGGTCATCATCACGGGCCTTTCCGGCTCGGGGAAAAGTTACGTCCAGTCGACGCTCGAAGACCTCGGCTTTTACTGCTGCGACAACCTGCCCATTCATCTGATCGAGGCGTTCCTCGAAGAGGTCGCCTCGCATCAGAATGCAACGCGCATCGGAATCGTCGTCGACGTGCGCACGCACGACTTCGCCACGATCTTTCCGAATTTCTATCGCGAACGCATTCAGAAACTCGTTCCGAATGTCGTTCTCATTTTTCTCGAGGCCACTGACGAAGTTCTCGCGCGCCGCTATTCCGAAACGCGACGGCCGCATCCGCTCGCGAAGGATCTGCCCGTCATGGAGGGGATCAAGACCGAGCGCGAAGCGCTCACCGAGGTGAAGTCGCTCGCGAATCTGGTGCTCGATACTTCGCAGTTCTCCATTCATGAACTGAAGGCCGAGGTCGTGCGGCGATTCGGGTTGCCGAGTTACACGCCGTCGATGCTCGTCACGATCATCACCTTCGGATTCAAATTCAGCCTGCCGTACAACCTCGATCTCCTGTTCGACGTGCGATTCCTGCCGAATCCGCATTTCGTGGAGAGGCTGCGGCCGCATAGTGGTCTCGATCCGGAAGTCATCGAATATCTGGAACAACAGCCTGAGTACGAGACGTTCTACGCCAAGCTGCTCGACTTCATCATGTTCGTGCTGCCCAGCTACCAGCGCGAGATGAAGAGCTATCTGACGATCGGCATCGGTTGCACCGGCGGAAAGCACCGATCGGTGGCAATCGGCCAGCGCCTCGGCGATGACATCGAGCGCGCCGGCTATGCGGTAGAGATCGTGCACCGCGACTTCAAACGGTGATCCTTTATGATGAAAGAGCAGGGGAGGAAGTGACGTGATTGGTGCGTTGATCGTGACTCACGGCAGGCTCGCCAACGAGCTTCTGAACGCCGCGCAGAAAATCGAAGCGAAGGCCGGGGTCATGGAGGCAGTTCCGTTGGAGTGGACCGACAGCGTCGATGAGGCCCGCGAGAAGATCCGCAAGGCGCTCGAGCGGATCGGCGACGCAGAAGGCGTCATCATCTTCACCGACATGTTCGGCGGGACGCCGAGCAACATCAGCCTTTCCTTTCTCGAAAAAGGGCGAGTGGAGATCGTCACCGGAGTCAATCTGCCGATGGTGGTGAAATTCGCCACGATGCAGCACGACGCGAAAGACGTCAGCACGCTCGCGCACGTCATTTGCGAGAAAGGCTCGAAAGCCATTCGCGTGGCGTCGGATCTGTTGTCCGCGGAAAAGCGAGCGGCGGGTTGATCTCGCGCGATATCGAGATCAAGAACAAGCTGGGCCTGCACGCTCGCGCCGCCGCAAAACTCGTTCACTGCGCGGCCCGTTACAAAGCGGACATCAAAGTCCGAAAAGGCGACGAGGAAGTCGACGGCAAGAGCATCCTGGGCATCCTGCTGCTGGCTGCCGGCCGGGGTACGGTCATCACAGTGACCGCCAACGGCGAAGACGAGAAAGAGGCCGTGGACGCGATCGAGAAGCTCATCGACGCGAAATTCGACGAAGTAGAATGAGAGCAGTTGTCAGGCGTCAGGCCTCAGGCGTCGGGTGGGGCCCTGACGCCCGACGCCTGACGACTGACGCCTGACATGACCGACACTGCCATCAAGACCCAGCGAGCACGCAACGATGTCCGGACATACAAGGGCATCGGCGTTTCGCCCGGCATCGCGATCGGCCGCGCCGTAATCATCGAGCGGCGCGAGGCCTCCATTTTTCGCGTTCCTATTCGCGAGGAAGATGTCGGCTCGGAAGTGAATCGCTTCCTCGAAGCCCTCAAACAGACTCGAGAGGAGCTTGCCGAGCTGGCTCAAAAAGTCAGCCGTTCGATGGGCGACGAATACGCCTCAATCTTCGAAGCGCACGCGCTGATGGTCAGTGATCCCTCGTTCGCCGACAAAGTCGTGCAGAAGATCGAATCGGAACAGGTGAATGCCGAGTGGGCGCTGGCCGAGGTGCAGGAGGAGCTGCAGGCGAGGTTCCAGAGCTTCGATGACGAATATCTGCGCGAACGCGAAGCGGATGTGAAAGACGTCGCCGATCGCGTGCAGACGAACCTGCAGGGAATTGCGCATCACGATCTTTCCGAGATCAAGCACGACGTCATCATCCTGGCCGACGACCTCACGCCGTCCGGCACGATTCATTTCAATCGCCGCCCGATCGTCGGCTTCGCAACCGAGGCCGGCGGAAGGACGTCGCATACCTCGATCATCGCGAAGTCGCTCTTCATGCCGGCGGTCATCGGCGTTCCGCGCCTGACGAAAATCATCGACAACGACGAGATGATCATTGTCGACGGCTATGAAGGCACGCTGATCGTCAATCCCACCCAGGCGATGATCGCGGAGTATCAGAGCCGCGTTCTGCGTCACGAAGAAGCGGAGACGAAGCTTCTCGAGAATCGCACGCAGCCGGCGATCACCAAGGACAATCACCAGATCACGCTGCAGGCGAATATCGAGCTGGTCGAAGAGCTCAAAGATGCGATTCGATTCGGCGCGGAAGGCATCGGCCTCTATCGCTCGGAGTTTCTCTACATGTCGAAGAGCCCGCTGCTTCCGACCGAGGAAGAGCATCTGCAACTTTATCGGGCGCTGGCGGAGGGACTGGCGCCGCGCGATTGCGTCATCCGCACCTTCGACCTCGGCGGAAAAAAACTCGCGCGCGAAGTCATCGGATCGCGTGAAGACAATCCGGTGCTCGGCCTGCGCGGACTCAGGCTGTGCATGAAGCATCGCGACATGTTCAGCACGCAGCTTCGGGCGCTGCTTCGGGCCTCGGTCGCCGGAAATATCAAGATCATGTTTCCGCTCGTCTCGGGCGTGCAGGAATTGCGGCAGGTGAAATCGCTCATCCGCGAGTTGAAGGACGACCTCGACAGCGAAGGCCTCGAATACAACCCGAAGCTCAAGATCGGAATCATGATCGAGGTCCCATCGGCGGCGCTGATCGCCGACATCCTGGCGCAGGAGGCCGACTTCTTCGCGATCGGAACGAATGACCTGATCCAGTATTCGCTGGCGATCGATCGCTCGAACGAAAACGTCAGCTACCTGTACGAGCCGCTGCATCCGGCGCTGCTGCGTCTGATCAAGGGCGTCATCGACGCCGGCAAAGCGGCCGGAATTCCGGTGTCGATGTGCGGCGAGATGGCCTCCGATCCGATTTACGCCGTCGTTCTGATCGGCCTGGGCCTCGAAATCTTCTCGATGAATCCGTCATCGATTCCGATCATCAAGAACATCGCGCGCTCGGTGCGCTACCGCGACTGCCGCCGCATCGCGGAGATGGCGCTGCAGAAAAAGACCGCGCAGGAAATCGAGGAGTTCGTGATCGAGAGCGTCGCGATGCGGTTTCCGGAAGGACTCATCAACAAAACCATATGAGCCACGATCATCTGTTTCAGTACGGAGATGTCCGGCAGGTGCCCAAGCCGTGGGGCTACGAGCTGATTTTTGCGAAGACCGGGAAATATGTCGGTAAAATATTGCATATTAATCGCAACGAAACGCTGAGCCTGCAGTATCACGAAATGAAAGAAGAGACGCTGTACGTTGTGCGAGGCGAGTTGAAGCTGACGATCGAATACGATGGCGATCGTCGCGAGCTGGCGCTGCGGGCGGGTCAGGCTTTTCACATTCCGCCGCGGCTGATTCATCGGATGGAAGCGGTGGAGGATACCGACGTCGCGGAAGTCTCGACGCCCGAGCTGGACGATGTCGTGCGGCTCGAAGATCGATACGGCCGCGCCGGAACGTCAACGCCATGAAAAAAATGTTCGTCATCGCGATGCTTTGCGCCGCCGCTGCATTGGCTCAGGAAAAACCTGTGGATTCTCCGCTGGTCAGAGCTGCCAGGGCGAGCGGCGGACCGAAAAAGAAATCGACGAAGAAAGTCATCACGAACGCCGACGTCAAGAAATCGAGGGGCAACCTGGTCGTCCTCCCTGCGAAAAAAGGCGAAACGGCGCCCGCGCCGGAACCACAGAAAACTTCGCTCCAAAAACAGGAGGAGCAGCGTAAAGCGTCCGGAACGGCGTCGATTCGTGTGATGACTGCCGAGAAAAGAGTCGGCGAGCTCGAGAAAGACTTGCGGCGGATTGAGGACTCTTACTACGCCGAGAACGATCCGAATTACCGCGACAAGACGATTACGGATCGATTCAATCAAACCAAGAAGTTACTCGACGACGCGCGCAAGGAGCTCGCGGATGCGCGGGACGCACAGAAGGCCGTTCCTCTCAGGTCGCAATGACAGCGAAAAAATGACGAAGACCTTCTTCATCGAAACGTGGGGCTGTCAGATGAACGATCTCGACAGCCAGCGCTTGTCCGGCAACTTGAAGTTGCGCGGATACCGGCGCGTCGATGACGAACGCCAGGCCGATCTGATCCTTCTCAACACCTGCTCGATCCGCGAGAAAGCCGAGAACAAAGTCTATTCGCGCCTCGGCGAGCTCCGCGAGCTGAAGCGGGGCAGCGTGCAGATCGGCGTCTGCGGATGCGTCGCGCAGCAGGAAGGGGAGCGGATCCTCGCGCGCGCGCCGTGGGTCGACTTCGTGATGGGACCGGGCAATGTCGGCCATCTCGACGCCGTTCTCGCGGGCGGCAGGACGATCGCCATCGATTTTCCGGAAGACCGCCGCTACGACTATCTGACCGTCGATCGTCCTTCGGCGACCAAGGCGCAAGTCACGATCATCGAAGGCTGCAACAAGAACTGCACGTTCTGCATCGTGCCGACCACCCGCGGGCGCGAAGTCTCGCGTCCATTCGATGACGTGCTCGCGGAAGTGCGCTCAAGCGGACGTGTCGAGATCGAGCTGTTAGGCCAGACAGTCAACGCCTATCGCTGTCCTGCGACCGGCCGCGATTTCGGCGCGCTGCTCTCCGCTGTCGCAGAAATCGACGGAGTCCGCCGCCTGCGATTCATGACGTCGCATCCGGCAGAAGTGAACGACAGCATGATCGCGGCGATGCGCGATCACGCGAACATCTCCCGCTACCTCCACCTGCCGGTGCAATCGGGATCGTCACGCATCCTGCGGCGCATGAAACGCCTCTACACGCGCGAGAAATATCTCGAGACGATCGGGCGCATTCGCGCGGCGATTCCCGAAATCCATTTCTCGACCGACATCATCGTCGGATTTCCCGGCGAGACCGAAGAAGATTTCCAGCAGTCGCTGTCGCTGATCGAAGAAGTGCGCTATCCGTCGCTGTTCGCGTTCAAATACTCGCCGCGGCCTGGTACGGCGGCGCCCAGGATTGGGGAGCCGGTGGAGGAGGAAGTGGCGGACGATCGACTCGCGCGCCTCTTCGCGCTGCACGAAGAGATCAAGTATCAGCGACTGCAGTCGTATCGCGGACGCGTTGTGCCGGTGCTGGTCGACGGTCCGAGCAAGCACGATCCCGACATGCTCTCGGGCCGGACTGACGACAACTTTGTTGTGAATTTCGTCGCTGACCCGGCGACGCCTCGCGGGAGTATGCTGGGGGTGCGCATCGATCAGGCGCAGCACCACACACTCCGCGGGGAGGCGGTTCGATGACCCAATTGGTCCCGATGTCGATCAAAGGCCTGATGCTCGATCCGGTTTCCAATTCGCCGATCGTCGTGCTGAAGGACGAAGCGGAGAAATTTTTTCTTCCGATCTGGGTCGGGATCTTCGAGGCCAACGCCATCGCCCTGCAGCTCGAGAACGTCACCACGCCGCGTCCGATGACGCACGATCTCCTCCGCAACACGATCTCCGAGCTCAACGCCCGCGTGATCCGCGTCGTGATCAACGACCTCCGCGACTCGACCTTCTTCGCGCAGATCCGCGTGATCACCGGCGAGAAGACCCTCGAGCTCGACGCGCGTCCGAGCGATGCCATTGCGCTCGCGCTGCGCACCGAAGCGCCGATTTTCGTGGAGCAGGCGGTGCTCGATCAGGCGCAGACCATCACTCCCGACGGCGAGGATCAGGACGAGAAAGTCAAGAAGTGGTTCGAAAACCTCGACAACGAGGACCTCGGCAAATACAAAATGTAAAATCAGGCGTCAGGCCTCGGACGTCGGGCGTCAGATGAACGCCAATCC
>JALYZI010000253.1 GCA_030948915.1 Acidobacteriota bacterium | reverse complement strand
CGCCGCGGCCGCCAGACTCGGCGGCCTCAGTGTGGCGCAGGCAGTGCCGGCGTCTTCCCGACGAGGGGATGTTCTTCAGTATCTCGGATCCGTGTTTGGGTTCGATCGCTATGCCGGCGTCGTGACGCTCCCGGAAGATCGAAAGTATTTCTTCGCGCAATCGGCGTCCGATCAGCGCGCGTATCTCGCGGCGGCCTTTCTCATCAAGTACGGATTCCTGCCATCACAACACCTCGACCGCATCGATCTCAGCTCCGCGATGCCGCGCGATGAGCTGTATGACCTCCTCGCATCGTGGCTTCGAAAACACAGCGCGCTCGGCGAGATCAGCGGAAAAATCCTGACGGTCGACGGCCGCCAGATCGCGCTGAAAGCCGAAGGGAAAGCGACGACGTACACGCTTCCGAACAACATTCCGATCTGGCGGCGGCTCGGCGATCGCTATCAGGAATATAAGAATGTGCCGGTGATGATCGGCGATCGCGCAGTCCTGCAGATCGACCAGCGGCGCGTTCCCATCGGCATGGTCGTGCAGGCGAACGTCGATGGCGCATCGTTCGATCGCACTTCGAGCTTCGCGAACTGGACGCGCAGTTATCGCGCGGACGAGCTGGTGACCTCGATCAACAAGCGCAATCCGATCAAGCAGCTCGCCGGCCTGCGTCCTCTGACGGTCGATCCGTCGCAGCGCATCGCGGAGATGGAAGTGACCGCCGAGGGTGGGCGGACGTTCGTGCTGCGCGGGCTGCCCATAAGATGGTCGTTAAATGTGCCTGATAATTTGTTCGTTTTCGAGAAGACCGTCGATGCCGACGGAATGGATCGCTACACGTTCTATGGCAAAGGGTGGGGGCACGGGGTGGGGATGTGTCAGGTCGGCGCGTACGGAATGGCGTTTCGCGGCTGGAAAGCGGAGCAGATTCTGAAGAATTACTACAGTGGAGTCGAGATCGCTCCGATGAAGGCGTCAGGCGTCAGGCCTCAGGCGTCAGGAACGAGGTGATTCGAACCTGACGCCCGACCCCTGACGCCTGACGTTACGGCTCACTTCCCAGAATCAACGTCGCGAGCGCGACCGCCAGCCGCCGATCCATGTCTCCCGCGACGTCGAGAACGTCGACCTCGCCGCCGCTGTCCGGGCGACGCACAATCCAGCCGGTGCCTTTGCCGAGATAGTTGATGCGAATGTTCGTCTCGTACCGCGGACTGAATTTCCCGGCGAACTTCCTCACCATCGCGCGCGATAGCGACTCCTCGGCTGCGTAACCAATCGGACGATCGTCGTGCGCATTCAGGATGTCCCAGCGATTGCGTCCGAGTCGCGACCAGACGCTTTTACGCAGCCGTCCGATGATTCTTTGATCCTGCGTGCCGATCGCGTATGTGACGATCGGCAGGCTGACGTTGCTCTCCTGCGCGATGTGCAGGACGGGATGCGAACCTTCGTACAGAGTGATGTGCGTCGCCGGAACCAGCATCGCGATGACGACCGCGAACGCGGCGCTCAGAAGAAACGCCATTGCGGCCGGAATGGGGCGTCCATCGAGCAGAAGAAACAGCACGGCCGCGATTCCGGTGACTGCCACGATCACGGAAACCGTGAGCGCCACGATTCCGACGATGCTCGCGAAGCTTCGATAGGTGAGAAGCGCCTCTCCGCCGTCGCTGCGAATGGTGACGACCTCGCCGGCGCGGACGCCGCTCGTAAACCGGTAACGCGACCTCGAAAACGGCCCTGCCGCTGCCGGATGACCGTCCGGCAGAGGTTCCGTTGCCGGCTCGGTGACCGGACTGTCAGTTAACTTTTTTTTTTAGGTCGTCCGTTCCGATTTTGTCGTGCGGCTGCGTGGTGATCGGCGTGTAGCTCTCGTGCGCGTTCGTCGGTACGGCTCCGATGTCTTCCGTCGGCGGCAGAGCTTCCTGCTTGTCGTCATCCTCGGTCGGCAGCTCTTCCGAGAAGCGGCCGTAGGTGTTCCCCATGCGCAGTTTGGCGCCGTGCGTGAGCGGAGCGACGCGCACGCGTTTCGCGTTGACGTACGTTCCGTTCGCCGACGCGAGGTCGTGCAGCACGAAGAATCCGCGCTCGAACACGATTTCGGCGTGATGGCGCGAAATTTTCGGGTCGCGCAGAATAATATCGTTCCCTGGATCCCGCCCCACCGTGAATGGGCGGTGCGTCTGAAGACGATAGCTCTTCTCTGTCCCGTCCAGGCCGACGAAGAACAGCTTGGCCATTTGCTCGATTCTATCCGAACTCAGCGAGGGACGAGTGGAGCCTCGATTTCGCTGACCAGCTCCTCGATGGTGACGGGCTTTGTCAGCCAGCGGCGGATGCGGCGGTCCCGCAGCTGCCCCTCAGGGGGCTGATGGCCGCTGATGACGATGATGGGGGGGACCTCGGCAGCGCCGTCGGAAGAGAGCTTGTCGAGCATCTCGCCGCCGTCCATCAGCGGCATGACCCAGTCGAGGAGGATGACGTCGGGGCGCTCGCTCGCGATCCGATCGACAGCTTCGGCGCCGTTGGCGGCGAGCTTCACCTCGAAGCCGCGCTGATTCAGTCCGATCGCGTAGAGACGGCGAACGTCGGAGTTGTCCTCCACAATGAGGATCTTCTGTCTGGCACCCATTGAGTCGGCATTTGTGCAGGTTTCGTGCTCAGCCGCGCTGCTACAATCGCGATCGTGCGGGCCGGCTGGAACGAATACTTCATGGGCATTGCGCATCAAGCCGCTACACGCTCGACTTGTCCTCGAAAACACGTCGGCGCAGTAATTGTTCGCGATCGCACCGTCCTGTCGACCGGCTACAACGGCTCGATCCGCGGACTGCCGCACTGCGAAGAGATCGGCTGCGTCATGGAAGACGGCCACTGCGTTACAACTGTGCACGCCGAGGCGAACGCGATTCTTCAGGCGGCCAAGAATGGGGTCGGCGTTGACGGCGGCGAGCTCTACACGACAGCCTCGCCCTGCTGGAACTGCTTCAAGCTGATCGCGAACTCAGGCATCCGCAAGATCTACTACGGCGAGTTTTACCGCGACGAGCGCGCGCGTGAGGTCGCAGATCAGGTCGGGATCGAGCTCGTGGACCTCCGAATGCCGGCACCCGCAATGAGTCCTGCGTCCTGAGTCCTGTGTCCTGCGTCCGGACAAAACGCGGCGATCATGGCGGAAGCAGGACGCAGCACGCAGGACGCAGGACATGTTAATTCTCGCCGCAGACACGTCGCTTCCGATCCTCTCCGTCGCACTCGTTAGAGATGCTCAACTCCTGGGCGCCACCGCGCTCGAAGGGCGCAGCTCGCGCAATGAGAAGCTTCTTCCGGCGATCGACTGGCTCCTGACCGAGTCGGGGTCGGATCGAAAAGACATCGAGCTCTTCGCCGTCACGCGCGGACCGGGATCATTCACCGGAGTTCGAATCGGACTCGCCACGATGCAGGGGATGGCTCTCGCGCTCGGAAAACCGGTCTGCGCGATGTCGACGCACGAGGCGATCGCGCCCGATCGCGGGCGATGGGTGATCGTCGATGACGCCGGACGCGGCGAGTTTTACATTTCGATGTTCGAAGAGGGCGAGGAGATCATGCCGCCGCGGCTCGCTCGGCCGGACGATCTCGCCGAGCTGCAGGGCGAACGACTCGTGGTCGCCGAAGTCCTGCAGCAGCGCAATGTCGCGTTGTCGTGTGCGCGGCGCGCGGAACGAGTCATTGCGAACGGTCGTCTCGACGCCTACAGCGACATCACGCCGATCTACGTGCGTCTCGCGGAGGCTGAGGTCAAGCTGCGACAGAAATGACGGACTACGAGATCAGTGAAGCCGCCCCGGATGACCTCGACGCGATTCACGGACTCGAAGTGAGCTGCTTTCCCGCGCCGTGGCGGCGCGATTTTTTCGAGAGCGAACTGCGCGCCGACTCGCGATTCCATCTCGTCGTGCGGCGCGGCGGCTTGCTGATCGGCTACCTCTTCGCGATGTGGTTCTTCGACGAGATGCACGTCAACAAGATCGCGGTGGCCGAATCGGAACGGCGAAAGGGAATCGCCGACGCGCTGATGGATCGCTGCCTCGAATTCGCGCTCGCTAATGGAATCGCCACGATCTCGCTGGAAGTGCGGCAATCCAATCGCGGAGCGCAGGCGTTTTATGAGCATCTCGACTTCGAGCCGACGTACGTTCGTCCGCACTACTACCCGGATGGCGAGGCGGCGGTGGTGATGGTGCGGCAACTGACTTCGTGATCCGGCGTCCGGCGAGGAGCGCCTCGCGCGCGGGAGAATGCGTTTCGCTGAACGTGCGGTGGCCCGCTATCACACAGAGAGTCAAACTTCTTCCCGAATCGCCGCGATCGGATCGAGGCGTGATGCAGCGCGCGCCGGATACCAGGTCGCGAGAATCGACAGCGCGATCGCGACCACATTCACGTATGCGACGTCATCGCGCTCGACGCTGAAAGGCAGATAGCTGATGAAGTAGATGTCGCTCGGCAGCGGGACGAGGTGATAGTGATTCGCGGCCCACGCGAAGCCGAGTCCGAAAATGTTCCCGACGATCGTTCCCGTAATTCCGATCAGAAGACCGACCGCCAGAAAGATCGTCAGGATCGTATTTTCGGTCGCGCCTAACGTGCGCAGGACGCCCACGCCCGGTCGTTTCTCGAGAATCAGCATCGACAGCGATGAGATCAGGTTCAGCGCCGCGACGAAGATGATCAGCGAGATCGTCGCGAACATCACGACCTTCTCCAGGCGCAGCGCGAGAAACAGCGGGCGATTGATCTCCTTCCATGTCTTCACCTGAACATTCGGAAATTTTTCGCCGAGCTGTTTTTGAATCGACTCCGCCGCGGCCGCATCGCCGTGCATCTCGATCGACGTCGGCCCGTGCGTTCCGAACAACCGTTCCATCTCCGACATATCCAGCACCGCTTCGGCCGCCCGGTCCTCGGTTGCCGGCGTGAGGATCTGTCCGATCTTGTAGCGCTTGACGATCGGGACGGGGCCGAACGGAGTGAGTCGCGTGCGCGGCGCAACGACAGTGATGGATTCGCCGAGGGTGAGGCCGAGGCCGGCGGCGGCGTCGCGGGAGATGCTGATGGAGTCCGGCGGCTGTGGGGTCGTCGACGATCGCAATCGCAACGGGCGGCCGCGGCGCTCCTCCTGATTGGCGCCCCACGCGATGCCGCTGACGATCGCTCGCACATCGCGCAGGCCGAGCCGTCGCGCCTCGGCTTCGATCGCGGCCGGATCGTCGATCGTGTTCTTGCCGATCGGCTCGATCAGCAATTGCGGACTCGACGCGATGAGACGCGCTTTGATCTGCCCCTGCAGTCCGGAAAGCAAAGCGAGCGAGATCAGCAGCGTCGCGACTCCGACCGCCAGGCCTAACATCGAGATCAGCGAGAGAAACGCAGTGTGGGCCTGCTTGCGGGCGGCCCACAGATACCGGCGCGCGATGTGGAACTCGATCATAGTGGACGGTGACCGGTGGCCGGTTTCCGGCAACCGTCCACCGGCAACCGGCCACTCATCGAGGCCTCATCAAAGGAAAGAGGATCACATCTCTGATCGTCGGCGAGTCGGTGAGGATCATCGTCAGCCGATCGATTCCGACGCCCTCGCCGGCCGTTGGCGGAAGTCCGTACTCCAGCGCGCGGACGTAATCCTCATCCATCTGGTGCGCTTCTTCGTCGCCGCGCTCGCGCTCCGACAATTGCTGCTGGAATCGGCGGGCCTGCTCGTCGGGATCGTTCAGCTCCGAAAACGCGTTCGCGATCTCCATGCCGCCGATGTACAGCTCGAACCGCTCCACGTAGCGCGGATCGTCGCGGCGCTGCTTGGAAAGTGGAGAGACTTCGACCGGAAAGTCGGTGATGAACGTCGGGTGGATCAACTGCTCCTCGGCAACCGACTCGAACAACTCGGCGAGAAGTTTCCCCTCGTTCATCGATGCGATTTCCTGCACCGGAGTTCCCTTTGGCGGCTCCGTGCCGTCGGCGGCCACCGGCCGGTGCTCGCCGAATCGGCGCACCAGCTTCACTAACTTTTCGCGGTCGCCGAGGTCGTTGACGTCGATTGCGTTCCTGGAGAAATGCGCGATCGCTTCCTTCATCGTGTAGCGCGCGAACGGCCGCTTGAAACTGATCTCCGCGCCGCGCCAGGTGACCGTTTCGGAATTCCTCACCTCGCGCACCAATCCGTTCAAGAGATCTTCGGTCAGCTCGATGAGGTCTTTGTAGTCAGCGTAGGCCCAATAAAACTCGAGCATCGTGAATTCGGGATTCCAGCGATAGCCGATGCCCTCATTGCGAAAGTTCCGGTTGATCTCGTAGACGCGCGACATCCCGCCGACGATGAGGCGCTTCAGGTACAGCTCCGGAGCGACGCGCATGTACAGGTCGATGTCGAGCGCGTTGTGATGCGTCACGAACGGCCGCGCCGCGGCGCCGCCGGCGATCGGCTGCATCATTGGAGTCTCGACTTCGATGAAATTATGTTGATCAAAATAGTTACGGATATATCGTACTATTCCGGCGCGGGTCTCGAAGGTCTGTTTCACGTCGTCGTTGACGATCAAATCGACGTAGCGCTGGCGATACCGCTGCTCGACGTCGGTCAGTCCGTGCCATTTGCTCGGCAGCGGACGGAGCGCCTTGGCGAGAAATCCAAGGCGTTGTGCTTTGACGGATAGCTCGTTGGTCTTCGTTCGGAAGAGCGTCCCTTCGACCGACACCCAATCGCCGGCGTCGAGGTTCTGGTACAGCGACCACTCACGCTCGCTCAGCGTGTCTTTCCGGCAGTAGGCCTGAATGCGGGAGGTTCTTTCGGAGAGAACGAGAAACGCGGTCTTGCCGAATTCGCGAACCGTCATGACGCGGCCCGCGATCTTGACGTGCGCTTTTTCAGCCTCCAGCTCCTGCGCCGGTTTCCCGCCGTACTTTGCGACGACTTCCGGAATGCTGTGATCGACGTCGGCCTTCGTCGGATACGGATCGAACCCCAGCTCGACGATGCGCGCGAGTTTCTCGCGGCGTACGCGGATCAGTTCGGATTCGGGGACTTCTTGCTGTTCGTCAGGCAAAGCGCCGCGAATTCTACAGCGGCGGCTTTGGCGGCGGTGGCTGCTGCGAGGGATTCGTCACGGGTGCCGACGGCGTAACGATCGCGGCGGCTGGCGCCTGCGGCGAGGGGGCGGGCTCGGTATGCACCTGCTCGTATCCCGGCGGAGTGGGTTGGAAGGTCGTGCTTTCGCGCGCGTGCTCGTCCGGATAAGCGTGCAGGAGTGCGAGATCGATCAGCTTCGCGTCGACGATGCGGGGGTTCACGCGCACATCGAGCAGCGCACGATTGATCGTGAGGGCCTTCGCGTAGTAGGCGATGGCGGCATCGGTGTTGTGGCGCTGCTCCGCCATCAACCCGAGCTGAAAAAGCGCCTCCGAGAAGCCTTTGCGATACGCGATCGCGCGGTGATACGCGAAGCTTGCGCCCGTGTAATCGCCGCGCGCCTGACGGACGAGGCCGAGGTTGTACCAGGCGGGGTAGAAGTGGGAATCGGCATTCACCGCGCGTTCGAATTCCACCTCGGAGTCCTTCGGAAATCCTTTGGAACGAAGCAGCTGTCCCATCCGATTGTGCAAAGCGGCCGAGCGCGGATTGGCGCGGAGAGCGATGATCGACTGTTGGATCTGCGCGTCGAGTGCATTGTTCGGATCGAGGAACTGCTCGATGAACAGTCGCTTGGCGTACGGGTTCTCGTTGGTGTTGTGATGGAAGGCGGTGCATCCGAAAAGCATCACGACCGCCACGGTCACGACCAGAGTTCGCTTCATCATCATTCCTGGAGAGGTTTCGCTTTCAATTTCACTTTTCCGTCGACGACATCGACGCGGAAGCCGACGACGTCCACGTTGTAGCGCTCGCGCACCGTCTCGCTCTGCTTCTCGACCATCGAGCGAAGCTGTTCGAACGTGACGTTCGGCTCCTTGCCCAGCTTCTGGTGTTCTCTTTCAATCTGAGAATACAAATCGCGGATCGCCTCGCCGTTCGCTCCCGGCACCAACTTTACATACGATTCGGGGCCGTGTGACGTTACGCGCGGGGCGGTCGGGCGGGGTGGGGGAGTGGCTTCCATCGGTTCGTCGAGGGCGGCCTTGCGGCGGCGGAAATCGAGCGGACCTTCTTCGCGCTCGCGCATCTTCCGGCCCCACAATTCGCGGTACTGGTTGAAGCGGCTGAGCAGCTGGTTGTAGCGAAAGCGACGCGCATTCTCGCGCATCTTCTGCTTGCCGATCTCGTGGATGTAAACCTCGACGAGATGCCGCTCGTGCTGCGGCGGCATTTTGGTGATCCCGGCAAAGAACTGGTCGTACTTGTTCTTCACCTTCCGGATGTCTTCCTCGAGCTTGTCGAGCTCGTCGTCGCGTCGGATCACGGTCAACGAATACAATACGCGCATCTGCGAGATTCCTCATCCCTGCGAAGCATCCCGTCCGTCGAGCGGATCCTCTCCAGCGGCGCGTTTGCGGCGCTGATCACCGAGTTCGGCCGCAGCAGAGTCAAGGACGGATTGGCGGTCTGGCTGGATGGCCTGCGGACAGCCGGCGGGGCTTTCGACGAGCGGTCGGCGGCCGATGCTGTGCGCGTCTCGCTGCAGACGGCGGTGGCATCGACGCTGCGCCGCGTCATCAACGCCTCCGGCATCATCATCCACACGAACCTCGGCCGTGCTCCCATCGACGGCGATTTGTGGGCGCGGGCGGGCGAGATCGCGAAGGGCTACTCGAACCTCGAGTTCGATGTCGAGGCCGGCGAGCGCGGCGCGCGCGATCGGCATCTCGGATCGATCTGCCGGACGCTGTTCGATTGCGAAGCGGCGCTGCTGACGAACAACAATGCTGCCGCCACGCTGCTCCTTCTGGCCGCAGTCGCGCCGAAACGTGAAGTGCTCGTGTCGCGCGGCGAGCTGGTGGAAATCGGTGGATCGTTTCGCGTTCCGGATGTGATTCAGCAGGGCGGCGCGAAGTTGCAGGAGGTCGGAACGACGAATCGGACGCGCGCGCGCGACTACGCGTCGGCCGTGACCAAAAAGACCGCCGCCATCCTTCGCGTCAGCCGCTCGAACTTCGACATCGTCGGCTTCACCGAGACGCCGTCGATCGAAGAGCTGGTGGAAGTTGCGCGATCAAAAAAACTGCCGTTGCTCTACGACGAAGGCAGCGGCCGCGTGGTCGATGTCTCGAAGTATGGATTCCGGCGGCGCGATACGCTCCGCGAGCTGATCGCGAAAGGTGTCGATGTCATCACGTGCTCGACCGACAAACTCATCGGCGCGACGCAAGGCGGCTTGATCCTCGGGCGCGCCGAAATCCTCGAGAAGATTCGAAAGCATCCGCTGATGCGAGCGCTGCGCGCGGGAAAAGAAAGCTACGCGGTGATCGCCGAGACGCTGCGCGCATTCGCAACCGATCGCCACGAACAGGACATCGCGATCTACCGCATTCTCGCGATGCCAATCGATGCGCTGCGTGCGAATGCTGACGCGATCGTGCGTGGCACGCAGTGCCGCGTCATCGACAGCCAGTGCGCACTCGGCGGCGGCACAACGCCGACAGAGACGATCCCGTCGATCGCGATCGCAGTGCCGGGAAAAGCGAGCGAGCTCGCCGGCAAGTTCCTGCGCAATGATCCGCCGATTGTTGGGCGCATCGAGAAGGACCGCTTCACGCTGGAGGTGCGGACGCTGCTGGATGCGGACCGGCCGATGGTGGCGGCTGCTCTCCGTACAACATCCGGCTGATCTGTTCGCGCGACTCGTTCAGCAGCCGATCCTTGTCGCGCACTGTCAGCCCTTCCGTCGGAATCGGAGTGCCGACGCGAACGATGACCGGCCCCGGCGTGACGCGCGTCGCATCGGCACGATAAACGTCGTAAGTTCCGACGATCGCGACTGGAAGAATGGGCAAACCGGAGCGCAGCGCAAGCAGGAATCCGCCGCGTTGAAACGGACGCATCGCGCGCTCGCGCGATCGGCCCTCTTCCGGAAACACGACGACGGTGTTTCCTTTGCGGATGCGATCGACCGCCTTCTCGAACGACTTCACGGCCGTGCGTCGATTCTTTCGATCGATCGGAATGAACCCGGCCCGCGCGATCGCCCACCCGAAGATCGGAATCTTGAACAGGCTGATTTTGGCCATGAAGCGAATGGGCTGCGGAATTGCCACGAAAACGCACGGGATGTCGAAGTAGCTGGAGTGATTCGCGACCAGGATGTAGCGCTGCTTGCGGTCGATGACTTCAGTCCCTTCGACACTGAGCCGGATTCCCGCCGCCTTGAGAATGCTGCCGGCCCACAGCCGAATGATGGGTTCGATCAGCCGCGCATTGGACTTGAATGCCGCGACAATCAGGGTCGCCAAAGACAATGGAATCGTCACCAGCGCTGCGATGAACCCGGTCCAGATCGTCCGGAGCATCGTCGGATCATACTCAGGACTCAGGACTCAGGACTCAGGACTGTTAGAATTACGCTCCACTGCAAATAAGGAGTTGAAAGGTGTCCAACAGTCTGACAGCGACGGCGGTCCTCGACGAAGTAAGCGGGGGCGGAACTCCGGTCATCAATGATTTGACGATTCACGTCGCCACCGTGAACGGATCGGGTTCGCAGTCATCGAACAACGTTCTGATGCGCTCGATTTTTCAGATGGGCGTTCCGGTCAGCGGCAAGAACATGTTCCCGTCGAACATCGCCGGTCTGCCGACCTGGTTCACGATCCGCGCGAACAAGGACGGCTGGATCGCGCGAAAAAAGGAAGTCGACCTGATGGTCTGCATGAATGCGCAGACCTCGCGCGACGACGTCGAAGCGCTCCCGCCCGGATCGCTGTGCATCTACGACGCGCCGCTGAACTGCAAATCGATCCGCAAAGACATCGAGTTCTATGAAGTGCCGTTCGCGAAGCTGGCCGGAGAGCTGGCCACCGACTCTCGCCTGCGCAAGCTGCTGACGAACATGATCTACGTCGGCATCGTGGCGGAGCTGATCGGCATCGAGCGTCAGGAAGTCCTCAACGCGTTGACGAAACAGTTCAAGGGAAAGCAGAAGGCGATCGAACCGAACGTGGCATCGATCGACAAAGGGATGGAGTTCGCGCGCGCGAATCTGCCCAGGCAGAACAAGTGGCGGATCGAGCGGATGAACAAGACCGCCGGAAAAATCATCATCGATGGCAACGCTGCCGCTGCCATCGGCTCGATGTTCGGCGGCGTCACGGTCGTGACGTGGTATCCGATCACGCCGTCGTCTTCGCTGTGCGAGTCGCTGATCGACTACATGAAGCAGCATCGCGTCGGCCCGGACGGCAAAGCGACCTTCGCGATCGTCCAGGCGGAAGACGAGCTGGCCGCGATCGGAATGGTCCTCGGCGCCGGTTGGGCGGGTGCGCGGTCGCTGACGTCCACTGCCGGTCCGGGCATCTCGCTGATGGCCGAATTCGTCGGACTCGGATACTTCGCCGAGATTCCCGGTGTGATCTGGGACATCCAGCGCGTCGGTCCGTCCACCGGCTTGCCGACGCGCACCGCGCAAGGCGACATCCTGGAAGTCTTCTTTCTCTCGCACGGCGACACGCAGCACATCGCGCTGATTCCGTCGAGCGTCGGCGAATGTTTCGAATTTGCGGGCGAAGCGCTCGACCTCGCCGAGATTTTCCAGACGCCCATCTTCGTCCTCTCCGACCTCGACCTCGGCATGAACAACTGGATGTCCGATCCGTTCAAGTATCCCGAGAAGCCGTATCGCCGCGGAAAAGTGCTGACGAAGGAGAAGCTGGAAGAGTTAGGCGGAAAGTGGGGCCGCTACCTCGACATCGACAACGATGGAATTCCGTGGCGCTCGATTCCCGGCACCGATACGCCGTCGTATTTCACGCGCGGGTCGGGTCACGACGCCTATGCGCGCTACTCCGAGCGGCCGGAGGATTACAAAGCGACCGTCGATCGCCTGGCGAAAAAGTTTGAAACCGCCCGGAAATACGTCCCGCCGCCGATCGTCGACCGGCAGCCACGCGCGAAGATCGGCTTCATCGCGTATGGCACCACCGATTTTCCGTTGCAGGAGTCGCGACACCAGCTCAGCAGCGAGCGCGACATCGAGACCAGTTACCTGCGGCTGCGCGCGTTGCCCTTCACGCATGAGGTGAAGGCCTTCGTCGCCAACCACGAGCGCGTCTATATCGTGGAGCAGAATCGCGACGGACAGATGGGCGATCTGATTCGCCTGGAAGTCGGCGAAGATCAGAAGAAGATTCGAAAAATCCTCCACTACACCGGCCTGCCGTGCGACGCGCGATCGATCACCGACGCTGTGCTGCGCCTGGAAGCGAATCGCGACGAGAAGATCGTGCGGATCGGCATCGATAAGCGGGTGGAGACGAAAGCTGAGTCGGAGGACTGATGGCTGACAGCACTTTGAAGTTGGGGAACGAGGCTCCCAAGGAGAATCGGATCGGACTGAAGGCAACCGACTATTCGGGCGGCAAGTCGACGCTATGCGCCGGCTGCGGCCATGACGCGATCAGCAACCAGATCATTCGCGCCTTCTACGAGATGAGCGTGAAGCCGGAGAAAGTTGCGAAGTTCTCCGGCATCGGATGCTCCTCGAAGACTCCGGCCTACTTCCTTGGCCGCTCGCATGGCTTCAACGCAGTTCATGGCCGCATGCCGGCCGTCGCAACCGGCGCCGCTCTGGCCAACCACACCATGGTGGGAATCGGCGTTTCCGGCGACGGCGACACCGCTTCCATCGGACTCGGTCAGTTCATGCATCTGATCCGACGCAACATTCCGTTGATCTACATCATCGAGAACAACGGCGTGTACGGATTGACGAAGGGACAATTCTCCGCGACAGCCGACGAGGGCTCGAAGCTGAAGACCGGCGTCATGAACGATCTGCACCCGATGGATCTTTGCGCGCTGGCAGTTCAGCTGGGGTGCGGCTACGTCGCGCGCGGATTCGCCGGCGATCCGAAGCAAATGATCAACATCCTCAAAGGGGCGCTCGCGCACGACGGCCTCTCGGTCATCGACGTGATCTCGCCCTGCACGACTTTCAACAACCACGAGGGTTCGACCAAGGGCTATACGTACTCCAAAGAGCACGACGAGCTGCTCCATCAGATCGGATTCGTTCAATCGTACGAGCAGATCGAGATCGACTACGCGCCGGGCGAAGTGCGCGAAGTGACGATGCACGACGGCTCACGCATCGTGTTGAAGAAACTCGAAGAAGATTACGATCCATCCGACGTCGTGCAGGCGTTGCAGCGGCTGCACAGGGCCACCGAAGCGGGAGCAATGTTGACCGGCCTCGTGTACCTGCGGCCTGAGAAGAAGAGCTTCATCCGCCTGCTGAACATGAGTGAGAGGCCGCTCTGGGAACTCGGTGAAGCCGAGACCCGCCCGCCGCGCGAGGCACTCGACCAGATCATGCGGGAGCTGATGTAGCCCGACTCTCAATGGGGTCAGAGCTTCGATTCGCCCTTTTTTCTACAGGGCGGAGAGA
>JALYZI010000235.1 GCA_030948915.1 Acidobacteriota bacterium | reverse complement strand
GGTATACCTCTCCGCGGGGGTGATTTGCTGATAACGCATTGACGATCCTTCTTGGCGGAAGATTCGTCAGTGTTGCAGATCGCCCCTTTTCACGAAAGCGCGTGTTGCACTTGGTCCCTGAATTCGCGCCGTCCAACTAGCCGGTTGCACCGGACGCGAACCGCGGCGTTACGTCCTTCCGAGTTCTATACTTCTGTGCGTCGCGGTTCGCGCCGGAGAACCGCAGGGACGTTGGACGTCTCGCCATGATCTCCGAGGAAGCCGCCGAGAAGTTGGTCGCAGTCCACGACGAAGTCCACCCGCTGATTCTGGCTCGCAAGTTCGATGAGGCATGCACGCTCGTGACCCGACGCCGCGACGAGGCCTTAGCGGACTTCCAGACCGAGCTGGCAGCGAGTCTGTCGTCGTTTCTTTCCACGTGCCTCACGATGACCCGCCGAGACGGCGAAGCCCTGATCGCTGCGGAAACGGCGGAAACGCTCGATCCTTCAAGCGTCGAAGCAAAGATGTCGTCGGCCCACGTGCTGCTGAACTTCATCGGCGATCCCGAGCGGGCCCGGGCAAAAGCCGAACAACTCATGCAGATGGTACCCGCGGGCGACCCTCTCCGATACGGAGTACTCGCGTTGTTTGGGACTGCTCTCGCACGGTCCGGCGACGTCCAAGCCGCCGTTGCGGTTTTCCACGAAATGACGAGCCCCGAAATGCTGTCCGGCCTTAGGTCTGCCGACAACGTCGGGGCGTTCGACCTTCAGGTGGTGAATGAACTCGTCCGAGCAGGGGTCGCGAAGGAAGAATGCCGTCGCTACCTCGAGGTTGTAAGGAGTGTTCCGACCGAATGGCCTCACATTCAGAGGCAACTTGCCGAGCTACTTGCAGCTGTGAAAGAAGTCTAACTCGCGCTTGCAGCCGACGTGGCCCGCTAAGTTGCCGTGTCGCAAGTGCGTTACTATCTCGCGTCGCGGGCCACGCCGCTGAAGCTGGGTTAGGCGGTGAAATGCAACTCGAGACGGAGCTAGCAAAGATCAGCGAGCAGCTCGCCTCTGCGACAGATGTGGATGGCAATCTTCTGCCGGTGGCATGACGTCTACTCTTCCCCGAGGCCCTGACTGATCCGAAACACGTGTCCATCCGGATGCCTCACGTGCATCTCACGTACGTTCCATGGCATGTCGGTCGGCGGCCAGGTCACCTCGAGCCCCTGTTTCAAACATTCGCGGTGAACGCTGTCGACGTCGTCAACCCAGATCGACATCCAGACACCTTTGTCGGCCAACTCGTTGTCCTCGCGGCCGAATGTCGTCTTGACCGCGCCTTTGCCCCGACCGCCCTGGCCGTTCTCGCAGAGGAAGATCTCGCAAGCGCCGGAACGGACGCCGCCGAAAGTCGGTGGCTCGCCCCACTCCCATCCCTTTTCCCACCCGAGCTTCTCGAACCACGCGAAACTCTCTTGAATGTTCGAGACGTTCAGAATCGGCGTAAGTCGGTGAGCGAGCATCATGCGGAATACTATCGCCCAATGCCTGAGTGGGAAGACACATCGACACGCTCCTGGGATGCGATCGCAGATGACTGGGTTCAGCACGCCGACACGAACGATTACCGCAACGGTCTGCTCATGCCGTTCATGCTTGAGCTGCTCGGCGACGTACGCGGCATGACGATCCTCGATTTAGGCTGCGGCGAGGGCGGCTACAGTCGCGAGCTAACTGCACGCGGGGCGAAAGTCGTCGGCGTCGATGGCAGCTCTCGCCTTGTGGAGATCGCCCGCCAGCGCGCGCCCGGCATTCAGTACGTCGTCGCGAATGCGAACGCGCTCGAGGCGATCGAATCCGAATCGTTCGAGATCGTGATGGCCTCGATGTCCCTGATGGATGTCGAGGACTACGAGGGCGCGATCGACGAAGCGTGGCGCGTTCTCCGGCCCGGGGGCCGGCTATTCATGAGCATCACGCATCCGTGTTTTTCGACGCCGGTGTCGCGCTGGATCAAATCCGACGACGGCGGCCTGCAAGTTTTTGCGGTCGACCGTTACATGCAGCGCGCCGAATGGGAAGGTTTCATCGCGACATCATTTCAGCGCCCGGTTGTCCGGCGGCACAAGCCGCTGCAAGATTTCGTCGGCCCGCTGCTGCGACGCGGCTTTCTCCTGCGCGCATTTGATGAGCCTGGTGCGAGCGTCGAACAGATTCGCACTTCGCCACGACTCGAGCGCTTGAATCGCATTCCATACTTTCTCTTCATGACGTGGCAGAAAGGCTAGCGATATCGAATTTTGTGAATGCCGGCCACCAACAACAATGTGGCGACCTTTGGCTTCGACGCACTCGCTGAGCATCCGCCCAATCCACGAATGCAGCTTACCGCTGGAGCGCGTACGAGATCTTGAAAAACAGCGTGCGATCGAGTTTCGCGAGATCATTGTTCGCAGTCAGCTCGCGATCGTCGCCGTAGCCCACGAAGAGCACGGTCTGCCAATTCAATTTGTAGCTGTACAGAATCGATCCGAGGAACGCGCTTTCATGGGCAGTGATGGGGAACGTGTAGAGCGCGCGATTGCGATCGGTCGCGACGTATTGCCCGATGACCCGCACCAGCGATTTTGCCGAGAAGCTGTAGGTCGCTTTCAGGCGCTCCACGTTCGCCGAGTAGAGCCGGTCGCCTGCAATGTCGAGCCACTCATGACTGAGGTTGCCCTCCAGCGTGAGTTTGTCGTGCGGCCGGATCGTCGGCGCGAGAGTGATCGTCGCGCCGCGTCCGACACGACCGTTCGCGAAGTCGATGCGCTGGCCCGCAAATCCGGCGAGAGCAATCCGCGTAAAACGGCGCGATGGATCGAGCTGAATCTGCCAGTCGATGTAGTTCTCGCTGAGGAGCGCATTGCCGACGCGATACTGCTCGCCGGGATGGACGACCACGCCGAAGAAGAGATTCTTCGCGCCGCTGATGCCGATTCCCGGCGACGCGCGCCGAAAGATCGTCTTGCCGTCAGTGTCGTACTGCTGATCGACGAAGATCGACGGCCGCACGAAGCGGAAGAACTTGTTGTTCGGAAAAAACCGCAGGCCGGCAGAGCCATCGACCTCGCGATATCCCACCTGCGGAAGAAATCCGAGGTCGGCGCGGAAGCCGGTGCCGATGTCGTTGACGGCCACGCCGAAGTCATATTTCTGGCTGAGTCGATTCCAGTCGGCGTGCACCGCGTGGGAGCTCGATCGCTCTCCGTTCCACGCCGATGAGAGATCGCGACGGTTCGGATTCTCGGTGGTGCTGTACAGCAACTCGCCGGTGATGGAATCGCTCTGCGTCGGCCGCCACTGAAAATCGGGACCGATGACGCGATTGTGTCCGCCATCGCGAATCTCGCGGTCGGTGAGCACCGCGCCCACGACTGACGTTCCGATGTCATGTCGGACGCGCCCGATGACGTCAGTGGATTTGAAATCCTGCGGCGCGAAGAACGATCCGACCGGCCCGGGGATGATCGTGAGTCCGCCGCCGCGGTCCTGCGTCGCGAGCAGCGTGTATGTCGTTCCGCCGATCCGGCCTGTGCTGCGCAGTCCCCAGCGCGGCGACGTGATCGTGCGCGTGTAGACCACCAGCAGCGGCATGTCGAAGAGATCGAGCCCTTCGAGAAAAAACGGCCGCTTCTCCGGGAAGAAAACCGCAAAGCGCTGGTTGACTGTGATCTGCGCAACGTCCGACTCGACCTGCGAAAAGTCGGGATTGATCGTCATGTCGACCGCATTGTTGGCGGTCGGCGTCCACTTCACATCGAGGCCGGCGTCTTTGCCGAACGGCTCGCGACGGAGCGGCGTGCCGAGAGCGCCCGCCGGAATTTCGTTCTGTTGCGCGGTCACGTAGGGCGCGATGACCAGGTGGCCGGCGCGCGGCAGGCCCGTCAAACCGGCAAGCGGATGCGCATGACAGACGAGGCAGTTCGAATCGCGGGGAAGCGGCGCAGTATGAAAGGCGTAACGAAAATCGCGTGGGTAGTTGCGCCAGATCAGAATGTTCCAGTTCTGAACTTCACGGTCGGGATATCGCAGCGATGAGAATGGGATGCGATACTCGGCGCTCCAGCCGGTCGCGTCGATCTTCGCGGCGGTGTCGTAGAAGAAGTCGGGCGAGAAATCTTCGGTGCCTCCGTTGGCGTCATTGAAAATTCCGTCAGCCTGAATGCCGCGCGGATTGACGCGAAGCTCCATCGCCGTCCGCTTGTCGTTGCGCGTGTCGATGAAGACTGCGATGTTGTCGTCGGTGCCGATGACGTTGTCGCGGTCGACATACGGCGCGCGAATCTTGTTCGGCTCCGGATCGTCGCAGCGGATGCCGATGTAGAACGCGTGATCGTCGTAGGTCAGGTACGCGACCGTCCTGATCTTCGCGGGAATGTTGTCGCTCGGACTGGTCTCGTAGAACTTATCGATGATCGCGGCGTTCTTCCATCCCGGATCGGACAGGTCGCCGTCGATCTTGATCGCCCCTTCAGCGCGATGCAGCGTGATCGGACCGGGAGGAGGCGGCGCGTCCGCAAGCACTGCGGACCCACAAAGAGCAACGAAAACGGCGACCACCGTCGATTTCATCATGCAGGCGTCATTCTCCGTACGAAACGTTACGGAGCTTTGACGGCGCGGTTTCAGGTCGGTTAGCGATCAGCCACGAAAACGAAACGTCGGGTCGCCTTCGCAGTTGATCAACGCCCTGATGCCTGAGCGATAGCACTCGAGTACGGCGGCCGCAGAACGCCACGATCGGTGATGATTGCGGTGATCAGGCGCGCGGGCGTGACATCGAATGCCGGGTGGCGGACTGCGACTCCATCGGGCGCGATGCGCGTCGTGCCGATGTCGGTGACTTCCCGTGCGCTGCGCTCTTCGATCGGAATCGCGTCGCCGTCTTTCGTCGCGACGTCGATCGTCGAAAAAGGAGCCGCCACGTAGAACGGCACGTTGTGCGCGTTCGCGAGCACTGCCACGGTGTACGTACCGATCTTGTTAGCGGTATCGCCATTCGCTGCGATGCGATCGGCGCCGACGATCACGGCGTCGAATGTCTTCTGCTGAAAGAAATGCCCCGCCATGCTGTCGGTGATCAGCGTAACGTCGATGCCTTCCTGATGCAGCTCCCACGCAGTCAGCCGCGCGCCCTGCAGGTACGGACGCGTCTCATCGGCGAAGACCGCGATCTGTTTTCCCTGCTCGACAGCGGAGCGGATCACGCCGAGGGCTGTGCCGTATCCTGCGGTCGCGAGCGCGCCGGCGTTGCAGTGGGTCAGCACAGTTGCGCGGGCGCCGAGGAGCTCGGAGCCGAAGCGGCCGATTCGGTGATTGGCTTCGATGTCTTCGCGAAAAATCGCTTCCGCTTCGGACACCTCACAATTCGCGCGCATCATGCGATCGACCGCCCACGCGAGATTGACCGCCGTCGGGCGCGATTGTTTCAGCTCCTCCGCGGCAAACTGAAGGTCGTTGCGCCGCATCTTCGCGAGTGCCATGCCGAACGCTGCCGCGACGCCGATTGCCGGAGCGCCGCGCACGACCATCGAGCGGATGGACTCGGCAACTTCGTGCGACGTGTTGCATCGCACGTATTCCACTTTGCGCGGCAAAAGGAGCTGGTTCAGCAGCTCGAGCGAGTCGCCGCGCCACCGAATGGGTTCAACCTGCATGGCCGCTATACTACGGGATCGTTTGCCGTTGGCCGTTTAGCCGTCGGCAAACGGCTAACGGCTAACGGCTAACGGCTAACGGCTAACGGAGAACGGCTAACGGAGAACTCTATGGTGAAGGTTGGAGTCAACGGATTCGGGCGCATTGGCCGCAATGTTGTTCGCGCCGCGCTCGCCGGAAAATTCGACATTCAATTCGTGGCGGTCAACGATCTCACCGACGCCGCCAATCTCGCTTACCTTCTCAAATATGACTCGGTTCACGGGACGATTCCCAACCAGATCTCGAGCAGCGAAAACGGCCTGACGATCGACGGGCGCGAGCTGCGCGTCTTTTCCAACCCCGATCCGTCGGAGATTCCCTGGAACGATTTCGGTGTCGAGATCGTGGTCGAGTCGTCGGGAAGATTCACGTCGAAAGAAAAAGCGTCGCGGCACCTGCGCAAGGGCGTGGAGCACGTCATCATCTCCGCGCCGTCGAAAGATGCCGATGTCACCGTTTGCATCGGCGTGAACGAGAAGATGTTCGATCCCGGCAAGCACAAAGTGATCTCGAACGCGTCATGCACGACGAACTGCCTCGCGCCGGTCGCGAAAGTGCTGCACGAGAAATTCAAGATCACGATGGGCATCATGACGACGATCCATTCGTACACCAACGACCAGGAGATTCTCGATCTGCCGCACAAGGACTGGCGCCGCGGACGCGCGGCGGCGATGTCGATGATTCCGACGTCCACCGGCGCTGCGAAAGCGATCGGCCTCGTTCTGCCGGAGCTCAAAGGCAAATTCGATGGCATCTCGGTGCGCGTGCCGACGCCGAATGTCTCGCTCGTCGATTTGACGTTTCACACCGAGAAAGCGACCGGTGCCGACGAGATCAATCAGACTCTGCGCGACGCGTCCAAGAGCAGCATGCGTGGAATCATGACATATTCTGATGAGCAATTAGTGTCTATAGATTTTAACGGTGAAGCGCATTCCTCCATCGTCGACACGACATTCACACGCTCGGTCGATCCGCATATGCACAAGATTCTGGCGTGGTATGACAACGAGTGGGGCTATTCCAATCGCATTCTCGATCTGATCGCATACGTGGCGCGCGTGAAGCAGGAATCGCTCACGGCACGATGATCGAGATTCGCACGGTCGACCAGCTCGGTGTCGACGGCAGCCGGGTTTTTTACCGCGTCGATTACAACGTTCCGCTCGAAGGAACGACCATCATCGACGCCACGCGCATCGAGGAGACCCTGCCGACGCTGCGTCTCCTCCGCCAGCGCGACGCCACCATCGTCCTCGCCAGCCACCTCGGCCGTCCCAAGGGGCAACGCCACGAGAAGTATTCGCTGAAACCGGTGCGCGCGAAGCTGGCGGAGCTCATCGGAGCCGAGGTGCTGTGGGCGGATGATTGCATCGGCGCCGAAGCGGAACAGAAGGCCGCACGACTGAAGACCGGACAAATGCTGCTCCTCGAGAATCTGCGCTTCCACGCGGAGGAAGAAGCGAACGATCCCCAATTCGCGAAGGCGCTGAGGAAGCTCGCGGACTACTACGTCAACGATGCATTCGGCGCGTCGCACCGCGCGCACGCGTCGATCGAAGCGCTTCCGCTGCAGTTCGAGACCGATCACACCGCCGGCGGCCTGCTGCTGGCTCGAGAGATCGAGTTCCTGCAGAAGATCACGAATGCTACCGAACGGCCGTTCGTCGCTTTGTTAGGCGGCGCGAAGATCGCCGGGAAAATCGAGCCGCTGGAGGCGCTCGTCGAGCGGGCCGACACGCTGCTCGTCGGCGGCGGCATGGCCAACACTTTCCTGGCTGCCAGGGGAATCAACATGGGCGCGTCGCTGGTCGATAAGGAATCGATCGACGTCGCGAAACGCATCGTGTCGCCGAAGATCGTGCTGCCGGTCGATGTGGTGCTGGAAGATGGGAGCGTCGTCGACGTCTCCAGGGGTTTGACGGAGAAACAAAGGGCGCTCGACATCGGCCCGCGCACTGTCGCGAAGTTTTCCGAAGTCCTGAAGAAAGCGCGCACTGTTTTCTGGAACGGACCGATGGGCATGTTCGAAAAGAAAGAATTCGCCGCCGGCACGATGGCGATGGCGCGCGCGGTGGCGGAAGCGAATGCCGTCACCGTGGTCGGCGGGGGCGAATCGGTTGAAGCCGTGAAGGAATCCGGCTTCGCTGATCGCATCAGCCACATTTCGACTGGCGGCGGCGCGTCGCTCGAGTTCATCGCGGGCGCGAAGCTGCCGGGGATTGAAGTTTTGCGGGCTTCGTGATGGCGCAGGAAATCGAAGTCAAGTTTCCGCTCACCGATCGCGGCGCTCTCATGCGCCGGTTGCAGGAAATCGGTGCGCATCGACTTTATCCCGAGACTTTTGAAGACAACATCGTGCTCGATCGCCGCGGCGAACTGCGCACCAAAGGCGCGCTGCTGCGGGTGCGCAAGTTCGGCAAGTACGCCATCGCAACGTACAAAGGTCCGATGTCGATGGAAGGTGGCATCAAGAAGCGCGAAGAGGTGCAGACCGGCGTGGAGAGCTTCGAGCTGGCCATCGAATTGCTGGATGCTCTCGGATTCAAGCCTGTGTTTCGCTATCAAAAATTTCGCGAAGTGTGGCGCGTCAAGGAAGTCGAGATCGTTCTCGATCGCACGCCGATCGGCGAGTACTTCGAAATCGAAGGCGCCATCGACGTCATCCGCTCCGTCGCCAGCGACCTCGGAATGAATATGGACCAGGCGATCCGCCAGACCTACGCCGATTTGTATCGTCAGGCTCGCCGCACGCGCAGCGATTTGCCGGAGAACATGGTGTTCGCGCCGGAAGACCTGTGAATCGGTTGGCTGTTGACCGTTGGCCGTTAGCCGCGAAACCGAACCGCGAACGGCCAACGGCGAGCGGCAAACGATGAAAGCCATGATCCTCGCCGCGGGCCTCGGCACGCGGCTACGTCCCATCACTTACACAATCCCGAAGCCGATGCTGCCGGTCGGCGGGCGCCCGCTCATCGCGTGGCTGGTCGATTCACTCGTCGCTGCCGGCACGACCGAAATCATCGTCAACCTCCATCACCTCCCCCAGCCGATCGAGAGCTATTTGCCGGCCGCGTTTCCGAACATCCATTTTCATTTCTCCTACGAGCCGGCAATCCTCGGCACCGGCGGCGGCTTGCGTAACGTACGCGCGCTGCTCGAAAGCGAAGAAGATTTTTTTCTGATGAACGGCGATACGCTTCAGCGTCCGACCTTTGAAGACCTTCGCCGCGCGCGACGCGATCAAGACGCGATCGCGGCCCTGACGCTGCGGCATCCGCCGGCGGGCGATCGCTACACGGCGGTGTGGGAAGAAAACGGATTGATCACCGGATACGGACAGGGCCGAGGGCGGTCGCTCATGTTTTCCGGATCGCATTGCATTGCATCGCGCGTTTTTCGATACATCCCCGATCGCGATGTCTCCGATATGACCGGCGACGTCTATCAGCCGCTTGTAAAAAGTGCCCGCGAGAAAGTCGCGGCCGTGTTGAACGATGACCCGATGTGGTTCGACATCGGAACGCCGCAGCGCTATCTGACCGCGGCGCGTGCGCTCGGAAACATGATCGGCAAGTCGGTGATCGAAGGCGACGCGCGCGACAGCATCGTGGCGGACGACTGCTTCATCGCGCGCGGCGTCGTACTCGAATCGTGCATCGTGGCGCACGGCGTGGAGATGCGCACGCCGATGGAGCTGAAGAACGCCGTCATCTGCAAAGACGATCCGGCCATTCCGCGCGACCCGGCCTACAGATTCGAGAATGGCCTCGTGATCGCCTGTATATAATCCGCGCCGCCATGGCGAACCGCACACTGACGATCCTCAAGCCGGACTCCGTCCGCAAGGGAAATTCCGGAAAAATCATCAGCCGCATCGAGGCCGAGGGATTCACGATCCTCGGCTTGAAGAAAATCGGACTCTCGCAACGGCAGGCCGAAGGTTTTTACGCCGTCCATCGCGAGCGGCCGTTCTATCGCGATCTCGTGAAGTACATGATGTCGGGACCGGTCTACGTCGCCGCGCTGCAGCGCGACGATGCCGTCGCGCGACTGCGGAAGTTGATGGGAGCGACCGATCCGAAGAAAGCGGACCGCGGAACGATTCGCGCTGAGTTTGGCGAATCGATCGAGCAGAACGCGATCCACGGATCGGACTCCGACGAAAACGCAAAGAACGAGATCAGCTTTTTCTTCGCGGAATCGGAGCTGACGTAGTCACTGCGCGACGACGATCGCGGACAGCCCAGCGCTCTCGAGTCGCGAGCGCGCCTGAATCGCCTGCTCGCGCGTGTCGTACGGCCCGAGGCGGACGTAGAACAGCGAAGGGCCGTTTTCGATTTTCGCGCCGAGACCCATCTGCGCCAATTGCGTGGCAAGCCGCTTCGCATTTGCTTCCTGTGCGAACGCACCGACCTGCACAACGTACTTGCCCGCCGATGAAATGACTTTGACGGGAGTCGGCGCCGGAGCGACCGCCGGCTTGAGGGGCACTTCTTCAATCTTGCGGCCGTCGGGCGATACCTGTATGCGGGTTTCGACTCCGTGACGCTCCTGGACAACCTGCACATTGTCGACAACCACCGGAATCGAGCTCGGCGCCTCGGGCTCGGCCGGCGCGGGAATCGGCTTCACATCCGGAATCGTCACGACGTACGGCGCAGGCGGTTCGCGCTCGCCGTTGCCGAGTTTCACGACCGTCAGTTCGACTTCGCCGCTTCCCGGCTCGATCAGTCCGATCTGCTGCGCGGCGGCGTACGACAGGTCGATCATCCGGCCGCCGATGTACGGACCGCGATCGTTGATGCGAACGCGAACGTTCTGATGCGTCTTCGGATTTTGCACATCGAGAACGGTTCCGAACGGAAGCGTGCGATGAGCGGCCGTGAAGAGGAGCGGATCGAAAATCTCGCCGTTGGCCGTCGTGCGGCCGGCAAATTCCTGCCCGTACCAGCTCGCGATGCCGTGCAGCTCGGTCGGCGGCGGTACGGTCTGCGCTCTCGGTGCTGTCGCGCAGCCGTAGACGCCGATGACGATGACCACCGCCAGGCCGCGTTTCATACTCGCACCTCGGCGGTTCCACGCGAGATGACGTTCGCCGACAGGATCGGATCGATCTCCTCGATCAGGAACCGCTCGGTCTGCTGGCGCGACAGTCCGATGTAGCCGTTGGGATTCGCCATCGCGTCCATCGTCGCGCGATCGATGCCGAACAGCGGATCGCTCGCAATGCGTTTCAAAAGATCATCGCCGCTCGCCGCCGCGTGCGAATGGATCCGCACGCGCTCGTGCAAAACCTGCCGGTCCCCGCCACGTCGCACGCCTTCCATCATCAGGTTCTCCGTCATCATGAACGGTAACTCGCGCCGCACGTTTTCGGCGATGACATCTTCGTGAACGACGATGCCGCCGACGATGTTGTCGTACAGCAGCGCGATGGCATCGGCAGCCAGGAAGGCCTCCGGGATCGCGATCCGGCGGTTGGCGGAGTCGTCCAGCGTGCGCTCGAACCATTGCGTCGCGGCGGTCATGGCGGGATTGAGCGCGTTGATGATCAGATGCCGCGCCAGCCCATCGATGCGTTCCGCGCGCATCGGATTCCGTTTGTACGCCATCGCCGACGAGCCGACCTGCTCTTCCTCGAACGGCTCTTCGACTTCGTGCATGTGCTGCAGCAGGCGCATGTCGTAGGCGAATTTGGAAGCCGATTGCGCGAATCCCGACAGCGCCGACACGACTTGCGCGTCGACCTTGCGCGAATACGTCTGACCGGAGACCGGAACGGTTTTGCGCATTCCAATTTTTTCGGCGACCACCTGTTCGAGACGAATGACCTTCTCTTCATCGCCTTCGAACAGATTGAGAAACGACGCCTGCGTTCCGGTGGCGCCCTTCACGCCCAGCAGCGCCAGCTGCGACTGCCGGAACTCGATCTCGCGATAGTCGAGTAGCAGCTCGTGCAGCCACAATGACGCGCGCTTGCCGGCGGTCGTCAACTGCGCGGCCTGGAAATGCGTAAACGCGAGCTGCGGAGTCGCGCGCCATTTCCACGCGAAGTCGCGCAGCTTCGCCATGACGCTCGCGATCCGCTGCTGCAGGATCGCGAGTCCTTCGGCCATCTGCAGGATTTCCGTGTTATCGGTGACGAAGGCCGACGTCGCGCCGAGATGAATGATCGCTTTCGCGGACGGAGCCTGGATTCCGTACGCGTAGATGTGGGACATCACATCGTGACGGATCTCGCGCTCGCGGCGTTCGGCATCTTCGTAATTGATGTCCTGGGCGTGCGCTTTCAGTTCCGCGATCTGCTTGTCGGTGATCGGGAGACCGAGCTCTTTTTCCGCTTCGGCCAGCGCGATCCAGAGCCGCCGCCATGTTCGAAACTTAAAATCGGGTGAGAAGAGGTACGCCATTTCCTTCGATGCGTACCGATCGGTGAGGGGGTTCGACGCGGAATCGCGTTTCACGTTCGGATTATAGCGTTCGGGCGTCAGGCGTCGGGCCTCAGGCGTCAGAAGGGTTCCTAAGACCTGACGCCTGACGCC
>JALYZI010000203.1 GCA_030948915.1 Acidobacteriota bacterium | reverse complement strand
AGGCCCGCCTCCCTGACGCCCGACGCCTGACGCCTGACGCCTCTTCTAACTTTCCACCATCAGAGGCGTCTACAGGCAGAGAGATGTTGAGTGCCGCCCCGGCCGTAAGCTTAGCGAGCCCAGTGATTCCCACCGAGACTCCACATCGACCGACGCGCATTGCGAACGACGACGACCTGCGTCTCGCGCGCGCCTGCGTTTCGGGAGACACGGGAGTCTTCGAGGAGATTTACCGCCAGCATGGTGACCGTATGAAAAGCATCGCCTACAACCACCTCGGCAACGTCTCCGACGCCGAAGATGCGGTGCAGGAGACGTTTCTCAAGGTCCACCGTGCGGCCTCGACGTACAACGGCGAATCGGCATTCGGAACCTGGCTGTATCGCGTGCTGATCAACACCTGCTACGACGCGCTGCGCCGCCGGCAGCGCCGCATTCAGGAAGCTCCGATCGATGACGTGATCACGACGGAGCGCGCCACGAACAGCGTCGACGATGCGAAACGCATGACGCTCCGCAAGATGCTGAATGCGCTTCCCGAGCAGCGTCGCTCCGTCTTTCTGCTGTTCGAAGTCGAAGGATTGAGCCATGCCGAGATCGCAGAGACGCTGAACATCACGGAAGGGAATTCGAAGTGGATTCTCTTCGCGACCAAGAAGCAGTTGCAGGAACAATGGAAAAATCAGTCATGACAATTCAATGCGATAATCTCGACGATCTTCTTCTCGAAGGCGACACCTTCTCGATGCAGATGGCCGCCAGGCACGCCAGCACCTGCGCGAGCTGCGCGGACAAGATCGCCGCGTGGAGTGAGATATCGACCGTCGCGCATGGCATGCAGACGACCTGGCGGAACGACATGCTGTGGCCGCGCATCGAACGCTCGATCCGCGCCGAGGAGCGGCACCAACAGTCGAAGCTCTGGCAGATCGCGGCTGCCATCGTGATGCTGGCGGGACTCGGAGTCTTCGCTTGGAAGGCGAACGACACACTCCGCACCAGCCAGTTCGATCAGCGCATTCTTCAATCTTCAGCCGTCGATGAAGTCGAGAAAGCGGAAAAGGCGCATTTAGCGGCGATCGATCAATTGGAAAAGAGCGCGCGGCCGAAGCTCGAAGCGCCGGTCACGCCGCTGCTGGTCAGCTACAAAGAAAAACTGATGTTGCTTGATGACGCCATCGCAGAGTGCCAGACGAACATCGATCGCAACCGAGAGAACGCACACCTCCGCAAGCAGTTGCTCGCCATCTACACGGAGAAGCAGCGCACGCTGCAGGAAGTGCTGCGGGAGGGAAACCATGTTTCGAATCAGTAGTTGGATTGCGGTGGGACTGCTTCTGTCCACCGCTGCATTTGCGGACGAAGACCGCTATGAGAACAACCTCCACGCCAACCTGACGTGGAAAGGCGGACGCGTGACGATCGAACACAAGTTCGGACACGTCGACCTCCGCACGAACAGCGGCGACGCGGTTACCGTTCGCGGCATCGTCCGGGCCTCCGATGAAGAACTGGGCAAACGGATTCATCTCGACGTGTCGAATGGCTCGGACGGCATTTCGATCCGTACGGTTTATCCCGAAGTGCACAGCCACGGCGGGAACGTGTCGTATTCGGCCGATCTCGAAGTCACGATTCCGGAGCGCGCGCCGCTTCTTCTGAAGAATCGTTTCGGAAGCATTCAGGTGCAGGGGCTTCGCACTGCCAGCGAGATCGTCAACGGCCAGGGCTCGATCGATTTCCGCGACAGCCGCGGCGCGCAGCGCATCGAGAACTCGTTCGGATCGATCACGATCGCCAACAGCGGCGGCGACATGACGGTGCAGAACGCCAACGGCTCGGTCACCATCGACAAAATCGACGGCAACCTCATGGTCACCGACCGCTTCGCCTCGGTATCGGTGAAGGGCGCGAAGAAAGCGGTGATGATTCAGAATTCGAATGGCTCGGTGCAGCTCAACGACGTCGGCGCCGACGCGCGCGTGACGAATGCTTTCGGGAGCGTCGGCGTCAGCGACGTCGATGGAAGCCTCCAGCTGACGAATCAGAACGGCAGCGTCGATGTCAAAGAGATCAAAGGGGCGGCGGTCATCAAGAACTCGTACGCCACCACGAGTGTCTCGAACGTGCACAACGACCTGACCATCGACTCGACGAACGGCAAAGTGGAAGCGTCGATGATCGGAGGATCGGCCGACGTCAAAGGAAGCTTCGCCCCGATCGAGCTGCGCAGCATTTCCGGCCCTGCCACCGTCAGCAGCTCGAACGGCAACGTCACGGCGATCGACATTCGAGGCAAGCTCACCGTCGATACGCGATTCGGTCTGGTGAGGGCCGAGCGCGTCCGCGGATCGCTCGACGTCGACAACGCCAACGGCGGCGTCACCGCCAGCGAGATCGCCGGCTCCGCGCGCATCCGCACCAGCTTCGCGTCCGTTTTTCTCAAAGGCATCGACGGCGCGATCGACGTCGAGAATCAAAACGGGTCGGTGTCGGTGGCGGGATTGAAACGCTCATGCACCGATCTGGCGCTGCGAACCACCTATGCGCCGATCAGAGTCGCGCTGCCCGCGAGCGCGGGCTACAACGTCGAGGCCCGCACGAGCTACGGCTCGATCAATTCCGATGTGCCGATCACGATCACCCGCAAGAGCGACAACAGTCTGTCGGGAAC
>JALYZI010000195.1 GCA_030948915.1 Acidobacteriota bacterium | reverse complement strand
GACCGGGCGGGGGCGGGCGGCGACGCCGGCGCTCGCGGCATCGCCGGCGGGGCGGCGGGGGCGGGACGATGCCGCAGGACGGCTCGTCGGCTCCGATCGAAGTCCCGAGCGGCGAGCTGATTCCTACCGGCGGAGTCCTCTACATCAAGCCTAACGGCACGGGCCTCCTGGTGAAGGCGGAAAACAATTATGTTCCGCAGCCGGGAGATCCGATCGTGCCCCGCTCTTTCATCGACCGGCTGCATCTTCAGCAAGGACTTCTTCTCGCCGGCAGCGCGCGGCGCGCCGGAAACAATCTCGAATTCGTCGGCCTCGAACAGGTCGAGGGGATGTCGCTGGAGGAGTACCGCGAATCGCGGCGTCCGTTCTCGGAGCTCATCTCGATCGATCCGAACGAGATGTTCAAGCTCGAGACCGAGCCGGAGCGCCTCACCACGCGCGTGCTCGATCTCCTCTCGCCGCTCGGAAAAGGACAGCGCTGCCTGATCGTCGCTCCGCCCAAAGCGGGAAAAACGACGCTGCTCAAGGACATCGCGCACGGAGTGAATCTCAATCATCCGGATGTCATCGTCATCGTGCTGCTGGTCGACGAGCGGCCCGAAGAAGTCACCGATTTCCGCCGCTCCATTGAGAACGGTGATGTCATCGCGTCAAGCTCCGACGAGAGTGCCGACAATCACATTCTGATTGCCGAGGTGGTGCTGGAGCGCGCGCGGCGGCTGGTGGAGATGAAAAAGGATGTGCTCATCCTGTGTGACTCGATCACGCGCATGTCTCGCGCGTACAACAACGAACAGCGCGGATCGGGAAAGATCCTATCCGGCGGCATCGATGCGCGGACGATGGAGAAGCCGCGACGATTCTTCGGTGCCGCACGCAACGGCGAAGACTGGGGATCGCTGACCATCGTCGCCACCGCGCTGGTCGACACTGGCTCGCGCATGGATGAAGTGATCTTTCAGGAATTCAAAGGCACGGGAAACACGGAAATCGTTCTCGATCGAGGACTCTTCGAGCGAAGAATCTTTCCGGCCATGAACATCGCGCAGACCGGCACACGCAAGGAAGAGAAATTGTTACCGCCGGCGATCCTCGCCAAGGTGCATACTTTGCGGCGGGCGCTGGCGGGGACAGATCCGATGAACGCCATGAAGATGCTGCTGGAACGCCTGCAGAAGTTCCCCAGCAACGACGCGTTCCTCAAGAGTTTTTGACGTTCGTTCAAGTCGGTAATTCAGCAAACCAAAACAATTTGGAGGGTTCAGATGCGCAATAGTCGTTTGATGATTGTGTTGCTGTGCGGCCTCTTGGCCGCGGCAGCATTCGGTCAGTCCGTCAATGTCACGACCGGCGGAATCAAGGGCCGTGTGACGGATTCCAGCGGTGGAGCACTCACGGGGGTGACGATGACAGTCACCAACGTCGACACCGGCTTGACGCGCAACGTCGTCACGGAAAGCGACGGGACGTATCTCGTCAGTCTCATTCCGCCGGGCAACTACCGCGTCGAAGCGGAGCTGGCAGGACTCGGTAAGTCCGCGGTGCCGCGAGTCACGGTTCTTCTCGGCAATACGACGAAAGCGGATATCAAACTCTCGCCGGCAGTTGCCGAGACGATCACCGTCACGGCGGCCGCACCGATCGTCGACACGCAGCGCAGCGGCACGACGGCATCGATCACCAACCAGCAGATCGAAGACCTCCCGATCCTCGGCCGGGACTTCCGTTCGCTGGCCGCGCTGACTCCCGGCATGACGCTCAGCGCATTCGATGGAACGATCACCGCGAACGGCGCTCGCGGTCTCTCGACTGATTTCAACATCGACGGCGCGAACTCCACCAATGATTTCTTCGGCCAGCAGACCGGCGGCACACGCCCGCCGTTCACGTTCTCGCAGGCGGCCATCAAAGAATTTCAGGTGATCCGCACGCAGTACGACGCTGAATACGGACGCGGCGTCGGCGCCGTGGTCAACGCCATCACCAAGAGCGGCACGAACAACATCGACGGCGAAGCGTTCTACTTCATGCGCAAGCGTTCGTGGGCGTCGAATCGTCCGGCAACGCTCAGCGGACTTCCCGTCAGCGAAAGCTTCCGCGCGAAAGAATCGACGCAGCCCGGCTTCGCAGTCGGCGGACCGCTCGTCCACGACAAACTCTTCTACTTCGCGAACTTCGACGGCCAGCGGCAGAAGCTTCCGGTCATCATCGGCAACGACCTGCGGCAGTCGCCCACATTCCTGGCCCTGACTGCGGAACAGCAGCAGACGGTCCTCTCCAGGATTCAGTCGATCGTCGGCGTGCCATACGCAACAGGCCTGGCATACGACCAGCGTTTCAATCAGAACACGTACCTGGTCAAGCTCGACTCGAACATCGGATCGAAGAACCATTGGGCCTTCCGCGACAACTTCCTGAAGTTCACCAACAACAACAGCCAGGGCGTCACGGTTCTCGGCCTCAATCAGACAACGGAGGTCGACAAGTTCAATCAGGCGGTCGTCGAAGGCGATACCGTCTTCACGAACAATCTCTACAACCAGTTCATCGCTCAGGTCGGACGCGATCAGCGTCCGGTGACTGCGCAGTATCCGGGAACGGAGTTCTCGATCCCCTTCGCGAGCGCCAGCGGCGGGACTGTGACGCAGTTCTTCGGAGCGAACGACATCACTCCCAACACTGCCGATGAGAAGAAATATCAGATTAAGGACACGCTGCAATACACGTGGAACCGGCATTCGTTCAAGGTCGGCGGAGAGCTACTGCATCGTCACCTCTTCGATGCCTTCCCTCGCTTCGCGAACGGTTTCTATGCCTTCACGAATCTCAACAACTTCGCCAATAACCTTCCCAACACATTCCAGCAGGCGTATGGCGTCAACAACGGCGACGTTGCGTGGAACACGAACCTGTGGGGCGTCTACGCCAACGACAGCTTCCACATCGGACCGCGTCTGACGGTTGATGCGGGCGTTCGCTACGACTACGAGGCGACGCCGCGCCCGCCGGCCAACGCCTATCCGCAGCATCCGGAGTTCCTGACGCAGATCAAGAACGACAAGAACAACCTCGCGCCGCGACTCGGCGTCGCGTACGACGTGTTCGGCAACGGTCGTTCGGTTCTGCGCGGCGGTACCGGCAAGTTCTTCAGCTACATGCCCGACATTCTGCTCGCCTCCCCGATTCAGGGCATCAGCGGCGCGCTGATCACGTCGACGTTCACGTGCACGACCGCAGCAACCAATCCGTGCCCGTCGTATCCGAACATCCTGAGCCCGACGCAGTTCCTCGCGCAGTCGCGGCTGTCCGCCAACCTAGTCACGATCGGATCGAACTATCAGGCGCAGGAAGCATGGCGCTCGAGCCTGCAGTATGAGCAGCAGCTCGGATCGACTTACAGCGCCGCGGTCGGCGCCATCTACTCGAAGCTCGATCACGTGCAGGGAACGCGCAACATCAACGTTGTTCCGAGTGGCGTGACCCTCGGCAATCTTCCGCTGTACGACTACAGCAGCTCCGCGAATCCGAATCGTCCCTACGCCGACATGGGCATCGTCCGCGAGATCACCAGCAACGAGCAGGCGTGGTATCGCGCCGGCACGCTCGAGTTCCACAAGCTCGCGATCAACAATTCGAAGCTGTCGTGGGACGTCAGCTACACGCACGCAAACTCCTACGACATGGAGACCAATACGCGTTCGACGTCGACGACCTTCCTCTATGATCCGAACAACCCGAGCCTGAGCGAAGGCCCGAGCGACAATGACATCAAGCAACGCGTCGTCGGGGACATCACCTATCGCCTGCCCTTCGGATTCCAGGTTTCGGCAGTTGGTTTCTGGCACACTGGATTCCCGTACTCGGCAGGCATCAGCTTCGGCTGCACCGGTTGCACCGCGACGAGCCTGAGCGGCCAGGCGCAGACCACCGGCAACGTTCCCGCGTTCGTCGATTCATCGGGACACATCATCGACATCACTGCCGGCAACGGCATGACGAAGTCGCAGTTCGCGGCGTTCCTCGCCAGTCAGGGAGCGCATCTCGCTGGCCGCAACACCTTCCGCCAGTCGAGCGTGTGGGACGCCGATTTTCGCGTCGCGAAGTTCTTCGACCTGCCCCGTGGCCTGCGAGTGGAGGTTCTCGGCGAAGTGTTCAACGCTTTCAACAAAAAGGTTCCGGTCGTGACCTCGGGCAATCAGAACATGTTCCGCATCGTCTACACGCAATCGACGAATGTGGCGACGAACGACAAGTACACGATCACGAGAGTTACGGCCACACCAGCGGGTGCGCCAGCACCGGTCCCGTCATTCGGCCTCGTTCAGGGCTACTCGAGCGAAGTCGACCCACGCCAGTTGCAGGCGGCAGTCAAGATCATCTTCTGAGCGCAGTCTTTCGTAATTTCACAAGCGGCCGCCTGCAAGGGCGGCCGTTTTCGTGATAAAACCGAGCTTCAACTCAACCACTTCAGCACTGCTCAGGAGGATCTATGTCTAGTTTAAAGCGATCAGCCGTTGTCTTCGCGGCCTTGTGTGTTCTCATCGCGCCCACACTGCCGGCCCAGGTGACGACTGGCAACATCGGCGGTACCGTCACGACCAAACAGGACAACTCGGCGCTTCCGGGCGTCACGGTCGACGCCATTCACGTCCCGACCGGTACGCGCTATTCGACGGTGGCCGGCGCGAACGGCTACTACCTGATTCCGAATGTGCGCATCGGCGGGCCGTATCGCGTGACCGCGGCATTGGAAGGATTCAAACCGACGACGGCGGACCATGTCCAGGTCAATATCGGCGAGACCGCGAACGTTCCGCTGGTGCTCGCACTGGCATCCGTGTCGGAGGCGATCGTGGTGACGGCATCCGTCGATCCGATCATCAATCCGAATCACACCGGCTCGACGTCCTCGGTCTCGACTGAGCAGATTCAAGCTCTGCCAACCGTCAACCGTCAGCTTCAGGATTATGCGCGGACGAATCCGTACGTCGTGACGAACCTCACCACCGACGGCGCAGCCATGACGATCGCGGGCCGCAACAACCGCTACAACAGCATTCAGCTCGACGGCGCCGTGAACAACGATCTGTTCGGCCTGGCGGCGTCAGGCACACCGGGCGGACAGGCGGGCACGCAGCCGTTCTCGCTCGACGCCATCCAGCAGTTGCAGATCGTCATCTCGCCATACGACGTGCGGCAGGGCGGCTTCACCGGCGGCGGCATCAACGCCGTGACGCGCTCGGGAAGCAACAACCTGGAAGGATCGGTGTTCGGCACTCGGCGAAATCCGTCGTACGTCGGCAAGGGTCCCACAAACACAAAAGTCGGAACGTTCAAACAGACGCAGTACGGCGGCCGCCTCGGCGGGCCGATCATGAGAGATCGTATTTTTTATTTCCTCAGCGGCGAGTCAAACGACCGCAAGGAGCCGAACGGAACCTCGGCTGACGGATCGACCGGCATCGTCTACACGCCGGGAACGGGCGCGCCCGACGCGGCCGCTGTGGCGGCCTTCATGAAGAGCAAGTACAACTACGATCCAGGTTCACTCGGCGACCTGATCTTCGGTACGAAAAGCAAAATGTTCCTCGGCAAGTTGGACGGGAACCTCACTTCGTCGCACAACCTGACGCTGCGCCACAATTACGTGAGCGCGAACCAGGACAATGAACCGTCGAGCTTCACGCGATCGACGACACGGTTCTACTTCCCGACGAACATCTACCAGTTCCCCAGCAAAACCAATTCGACCGTCGCACAGCTCAACAGCGTGCTGACCGCAAACGCGTTCAACGAAGGGCGCATCAACGTAACTAAGATTCGGGAGCACCGCGCCACACCGGTGATCTTCCCGACCGTCGAGATCGGTCCGGGCGGCGAGCGCGCCGGCGCGATGCAGCTCGGTACGGAGCGCTTCTCGGGAGGGAACGCACTCAATCAGGACATCAATGAGATCACCGACGACTTCACGTATACCCACGGCAACCATACGATGGTCTTCGGCACCCACAACGAGCTGTTCAAATTCAGCAATCTCTTCATCCAGGACTTCTACGGCTACTACCACTTCGCGAACTTCGCAGCGCTGCAGGCAGGCACGCCCGACATCTATCGCGTGGGCTTCGCCACCGGCGCCGATCCGCGCCGTCCGACGCGATTCAAAGCGGCGCAGTACAGCCTCTACGCGAACGATCAGTGGCGTTTCAATCCGGCGGTGACACTCACGTTCGGCCTCCGTGCCGACAAGCCGAAGTTCAGCACCAAACCGTCGTTCAATCCCGCCGTGCAGACCGCGATCGGCTTCTCCACCTCCGCGATTCCGGCTGAGAAAGTGACGTGGGAGCCGCGCGCCGGATTCAACTGGGACATCGGCAGCGCCGGCAGGCAGCAACTGCGCGGCGGCATCGGCGTGTTTCAGGGCCGCACGCCGTTCGTCTGGATCTCGAACAATTACGGCAACACCGGCATCGAACAGGTCCTCAAGGGGTGCACTACGGCGTCCTGTCTGCCGACATTCAATCCCGATCCAGCCAGTCAGCCTCGCCTGGACAATGTGGCGGGCGCGGTTCAGGACGTCGCGGTCTCCGATCCGGACTTCCGCTTCCCGCGCATCCTCCGCTCGACACTCGGCTACGACCGCGAGCTCTTCTGGGGCGTCCGCGCGACTGCCGAAGTGCTATGGTCGAAGACCCTTGAAGATGTCTACTACCAGAACGTGAATAAGAAGCTGACCGGAACGAGTCCGCTCGACGGCCGCCCGACGTACGCTTCGATCGCATCGACGATCGGCAACGCGTACTTCCTGACGAACACCACCAAGGGCAACGAGATCACCGAGACCCTTCAGTTCAACAAGCTCTACAAGAACTTCACGTTCAACGGCTCCTATGCGCACCAGAAAGCAAAGTCAGTCGGCGAAGGCAACTCCAGCACCGCCAGCTCGCAGTGGCAGTTCGGCTTCATCACGCGCGGCGATATCTACAATCCTGAGCTATCGACCTCGACGTTCCAGGTCAAGCATCGCATCAGCCTCGCGACGACGTACAGCCTGAACACCGGCCCGCTCAGCCACAATTTCGGGCTCTTCTACGTTGCGCAGGCCGGCCGGCCATATTCGCTGCTGTTAGGCGGCGATCCGAATCGCGACGGCTCGGGCAACAACGATCTGCTGTTCATCCCGAGCGACTTGATCCTGTGTCCCGCGACGTCTAACGCCGCGCCCACCGCAGCGGGTCCTTGTCGCACTTCCGGGGGAGCAACCCAGACGGCTCTCGACACGAACCTCTTCTCCACGTTCCTCAGCTCCGTCGGCCTGAAGGCGGGCGCCGGGACAGCGCCGCTCCGTAACTCACTGCAGCAGCCCTGGACGCGCCGCCTCGACTTCCACTACGAGATCGGCCTCCCGCCGATGTGGCGAACCCGCATTCTCGTTCAGGCCGACGTTCTCAACCTCATGAACATGTTCGACAAGAACTCGGGCGTGGAAAAGTTCGTCACCAACAACACCTACATGCCGGTGACCTACTCGGGACAGGATCCAACCACCGGCAAGCCGGTCTATCGCGAAACGGCACCCGGTCGCCTGACCCCCGGCAACCAGTTCTCCACCGCCAACCTCGGCTCGCGCTGGCAGGGACGCCTCGGACTCCGCGTAAACTTCTAAGAGCATCGAAAACGGGCCACCGCAAGGTGGCCCGTTTCATTTGATCTCGTAGACGCGCACGAGTTGAGATCGCAGGACCTCGCGAAAACCTTCCACCGGTCCAAGAAATGTCAGGCGTGCACCGATCGTGCGCGCATACACGCGCGGATCGCGGTACCGCGCCGGGTCGAGTCCCGCCACGCGCGCGCGAGCCTCGATCGAAGAGAGCTCCGGCGTGACCATCACATATCGCACGCCGTGAGCCTTCAAGAACCTCTGTGCCTCTGTGGTGTCCTCGATGAAGAACCAACGCAGGCCTTCCGCAAATTCAGATTGTCCGACCGACAGCATCGGTCCGATCACCACGGGCTTCTTAGCAATCCACACGATCCAGTGTCCGAATGACCACGGCGCAAGGACCGCGCCGGGCGGGCGGGGGCGGAGCCACTCGCAGATACCGCCGACCTGGTAATCGCGCAGCGCGTTAGGCCGCATGTAGAAGTTGAAACCCTCGAGCGACGGCAGCGGGACATACGCCGGGAGAATCGGCAGGAGTGCCATCGCGAAGATTGCGGGTCTCACGGAATCGAATGCGATTCCGGCGAAGGCCGCCAGCGCGAGACCGGCGTCGAAGCTGAAGCGCGAGTGCAGAAATGCCAGCACGACTGTGATCGCGACCCATGGCGCGATGAACATGAAGTCTCGCGGTCTTGGCGTCTCGCGGTCGCGCAGTTTTATCGCCGCAACGCCGATCGCGAGGAACGGGAGAAACCCGAAGCGGATCAGCATCGGCCGTACGTCGAACGTTCCGAACAACTTCAAAAGCGGCTGCGCCTCGGCGACCATCGCGAGAATCGGCGCATCGCCAGCCGCATAGCGGGCACCCGCGAGGAACGGACGAATGCAAATCGGCGCGAGAACGAGCAGCGCGAGTCCGTTGGCGACCGCGAGACCACGAGACTTCGAGACCACGGACCCAATCAGTCCCGCGCCGACAAGTGCCGCAACATGGAGCCACGACAAACCCTCGAACGTCGCGCCGCGCCATGCGCTTGCGATGACGAAGGGGAGCACGGCAATCGCGGCGATCGTCGCCCCGATTGCGAGTGTGTTGTTTCTTCTCGCCGAACACAAAAAAACGAGCGTTACGGTTGCGATTCCGACGATTGCCCCCGTCCACCCGAGGACTCCGCATGCGAGTCCGGCCGCGATCAGCCAGGCGTTCTCCTTCACGATGCCCAGGAGGGCCAGGAGAAGACAGAGTGAGAAGAATGGATCGTGATCGAGATTACCGAGCAGCGTGTAACGGACAACCGCCGGAAGAATCGCGGCGACCATCACGGCGATGAGTGCCGCCCGCCGATTGCGGAGCGCATGCACCAGCATGTACAAGACGACCAGCTGCAAGGCGCCGAGGATCGGAGGTAGAAGCGCTCCGATGACTTCTAATGCACGATCCGATCGAAACGGAAGCGCCAGCGTCGCCAGGAGACCGTCGAACAGCGGCGGCCAACTGATCGTCCCGCCGGCCGGATAGTTGATCGCGGGATCGAACTGCGGCACGAGCGGCCATTGCTGCAGCGTCATCGCGGCGCGGCGCAGGTGGTAGTAGCCATCGGGGCCATCGAGGTAGACCCGGCCGCCGCTGAACACACGCGGCCACACGCCCAAGCGAAGCGCGAATCCGACAACGATGACGACGATGAGAATCCGCCGCGCGCCGCGCCCGCCGAGCTGCATGGGCCCATGCTACCCTTCCCCATCCCTTGACGGTCGCCATCGGCTCACGCCTCGGACCTTACGAAATTCTCGCCGCCGTGGGCGCGGGCGGAATGGGCGAGGTCTATCGCGCGCGCGACACGCGACTCGATCGCACCGTCGCCATCAAAGTCCTGCCCGCGAGCGTCTCCTCGAATCCCGCGTTTCGCGAGCGGTTCGAGCGCGAGGCGCGAACGATCTCCTCACTCTCGCATCCGCACATCTGCGCACTATTCGATGTCGGCCATCAGGACGGCCTCGATTACCTCGTCATGGAGTTTCTCGATGGCGAAACGGTCGCGACCCGACTCGCGAAAGGGCCGCTGCCGACGGAGCAGGTTCTCCGCTATGGAGTCGAGATCGCAGAAGCGCTTTACGCGGCGCATAAGCACGGCATCGTGCATCGCGATCTCAAGCCCGCGAATATCGCGCTGACGAAATCGGGAGCGAAGCTGCTCGACTTCGGGCTCGCGAAAGGCGGAGGGCTGCAATCGTCGGGCGCGCCCGGTGATGCAACGCACCAGAAGCCCCTCACCGAGGAGGGCACGCTTCTCGGCACGTTCCAGTACATGGCGCCGGAGCAGCTCGAAGGACAAGAAGCCGATCCGCGCACCGACATCTTCGCGTTCGGCGCCGTGCTGTATGAAATGGCGACCGGCAAGCGCGCATTCGAAGGGAAAAGCAAAGCGAGTCTGATCGCGTCCATTCTCGACCGCGATCCGGTCCCCATCACGCAGATCCAGCCGCTCACGCCGCCGGCGCTCGAGCGCGTGATCCGCATCTGCCTCGCGAAGGACCCCGATGATCGTTGGCAGAGCGCGCACGACATCGCAGCGGAATTGCGGTGGATTGCGGAAGGAACGTCGGCGGCTTATGGCGGCCGTCCGGCGCGCGCGATTCCGCGGCGTTGGCTGTGGGGCGCGATGGGCGTCATCGCGGGCGTTGCGATCGGCGCGGCCGCGACATGGATCGGATTGCGCGATCGGACGCCGACAGCGCCGGTATCGAGATTCACGATTCCGCTCCCGCCGGCGGCACCTCTTTTTTATGGATCGGCCACGGCGGTGGCGATCTCTCCCGACGGCACTCGAATCGTCTATCGAGCGAAAGACGGAGAGGACACGCACCTCTACACGCGGAGCATCAGCCAACTCGTGCCGACTCTCATTCCAGGAACGACGAACGCCATCATGGCTGCGTTCTCGCCTGACGGCCGGTCGATCGCCTTTCAGGACGAAGGGAGGCTGCAAAAGGTATCGCTTGACGGTGGCCTTCCGGTTTTCTTGACATCGGCGTCCGGCGGCGCCAGTCTGGGGATTCGCTGGGTTGGGAACGCCATTTACTACAACCGAGACTTCGCGGGCGGCATCTGGATGGTTGCAGCGGATGGTGGGACGCCGAAACAGGTTGTAAAAGTCGATCCCGCCAAGGGTGCACGCGCAGTCGTCTGGCCCGATGTTCTGCCCGACGGGACGATTCTCGCCACGGTCTGGAACAACGGAACGTGGGACGACTCGAAACTGGTCGCTTATCCTGCCGGCAGTAGTGCGCCAAAGGTTGTCATTGACGGTGGCACTTGCGCGCACTACGTGCCGACGGGTCACCTGCTGTTCGAGCGTGGCGGTAGTCTGTACGGGGTCGCATTCGACGCGAAAAAACTGATGGTCACCTCCGCGCCGTTCCCGTTGATCTCCGGCGTCGCTACCGGTGTGACCAATGGAGAAGCGCATTACGCCGTCTCCGACACCGGCACACTCCTCTACGTTCCGGGCGGTGTGCTGGAGAACAAACGGTCATTGCTGTGGGTCGATCGGAGGGGCAACGAGACGCCGGTCGTTACGACGCAGCGTCCCTATGGGGCGCTGGCGATCTCGCCCGACAGGAGAACCATCGCCGTCTCGCTGGAGACGTCAACGTTCGATATTTGGCAGTTGGACGTCGAGCGCGATTCGCTCACTCGCGTCTCCTACGGCGGCGATGATTCGGCTCCCACATGGACGCACGACGGCTCGCGAATCATCTGGTCGTCGAGCAGGTCAGGACACAACAATCTTTATTGGGCGGCGGCGGACAACAGCTCGGGCGAGCAGCGCCTGACAAACTCGGACCGCGAACAGTTCGTGAACGGGATTTCTCCCGACGGTAGATTGCTCGCGATCACCGAGAGTGGCAATCCGGAAACGGGGTTCGACATCGTCCTGATGGCAATGACTGGCGATCACAAGACGCAACCGCTGCTGGCCTCGAGATTCAATGAACGTGACGCGAAATTCTCTCCCGATGGCAAGTGGATGACTTACACCTCGGACGAGTCAGGCCGTCGCGAAGCGTATTTGCGGCCGTTCCCCGGACCGGGCGGAAAGTGGCCGGTCTCGGTCGGCGGGGCCGACGGCGCCATGTTCAGCAACAACGGCCGCGAGATCATCTTCCGCAGCGGACCGAAGTTCTTCGCAGCACCCATCGAAACGCAACCGCAAGTGCGCATCGGAAAGCCGCAGCTCCTGTTCGAAAAAGTGCACCGTGAAGCTGGATGGGCCATCCTCCCGGGCGGATGGGACATCTCGAACGATGATCAGCGCATCCTCCTGGTTCGAAACGAAGCACCGCCGACCACAACGTCGATGCAGATCGTGCTGAACTGGTTCAGCGAATTGAAGCGGCGCGTGCCTACGCGCTGACGACCGCGCCGACGAGATCGTAGGGATGCGCGTCGCTGATTGACACGCGCGCGAGCGCCGGCAGACTCCGTGGGAGAAGATCGATGCCGTCGTTGATCAGGAGCCGGCCATCGATCTCGGGCGCTTGTCCGACCAGACGTCCTTCGAGAAGATGTTCGGTCTCTTCGCACGCGCCGGTGATGATGGCGTCGAAGCTCTGCCCGATCTTCGCAGCATTGCGCGCCAGCGAAATCTTCTGCTGCAGCTCCATCAGTTTCGCGCGGCGCCGCTCGGCAGTCTTGCGCGATGGGATCTCATCCATCTTCGACGCCGGCGTGAATTCTTCCGGCGAGTAGACGAACGCGCCCATCTGATCGAACTCCGCCCACTCCACGAAGTCGTAGAGCTCTCCGAAATCCTTCGGCGTCTCGCCGGGATGGCCGGTGATGAACGTCGTTCGCAGCGAGATGTCGGGAACGAGATCGCGCATACGCGTCACGATGTCGCGATACTCGGCGGGCGATCCGGGACGGCGCATCTTTGCGAGCACGTTCGCGGACACATGCTGCAGCGGAATATCGCAATACGAAACGAATCGCTTCTCGCGTCCCATCAGCTCGAACAGCGTCCAGTCGAGCGAACCGGGATACGCGTAAAGAAAACGAATCCACGGAAAGTCCGTTTCGTCGAGCAGCGCCTGCACGAGCTGCGTCAGGCCGTTCTGCAGTCCGAGGTCGCCGCCGTAGCGCGTGGTGTCCTGGGCGACGAGGCAGAGCTCTTTGACTCCCTGCTCCTCGAGCGCATGCGCTTCGCGAACCAGTGACTCGATCGTGCGCGAACGGAACTTGCCGCGCATCTGCGGAATCGCGCAGAACGTGCACGGATTCGAGCAGCCTTCCGACACCTTCAAATACGCGTGAGCGGTTCCGTGCGTCAGAACGCGCGGAAGGTCTTCGTAGAGCCGCACGGACATCTTCCGCTTGGCAGGGGCCGCATCGACATCACCGCTGACCGCACGGGTGATCGCTTCGAGATGATCGAGTCCGACAAAGGCGTCGATCTCGGGAATCGAATCCTGCAGATCGCTGCGGTACTTCTGGACCATGCAGCCGGTGACGATCAGCCGCTCGACGCCCTTTCCCTTTCGGCCGGCGATCTCGAGGATCGTGTCGATCGATTCCTGCTTGGCGGCATCGATGAAACCGCAGGTGTTCACGATCACGACATCGGCATCGTCGAGGTCATTCGTGATCGCGATGTCGGACTCCGCGCGGAGCTGTCCCAGCATGATCTCGGCATCGACGAGATTCTTGGGGCATCCGAGGGAGATCATTCCGACTCGTTTGGTCATGGGCAGCAAGGGAACACAGGAGGAAACCCCGCTATTCTGCGCACGTAAAACCAAGGGATGATCCGGAGAATCTGGTCGGTGACCTGGCGGATTGGCCTGTTTCTGCTCATCTGGGCCACCCTCCTCGCGCCGCTGATCGTTCCGGTCAAACGCCCGAGCCAGGTTTATCTCGAGTTTGCGTCGGCAATCACGATCTTCGCGGCTGCCGCGATCGTGCGACGCGGCATCGAGCGCCGGCCGGTCGTCTCGCTCGGCTTTCACCCGCAGCATCTTGCCCGCGACCTCAGTGCCGGCCTCCTGATCGGCTCAGCAACGATGGCGACGTGCGCCGGCTTCGTCGGATTTGCAATCTGTGGCTCCCGATCGCGATTCACTTCGCATGGAACTTTCTGCAGGGTCCGGTTCTTGGACTCTCCATCGAGGGGGGGTTGCCGGCTACTGTCGTTACTCTTCTCGGAATCGCGGCTGTGATTCTGCTTTTCGGACGCACCTACTCGGTTCGCCAGATGGCGCCCGACGCGCCGTAGAGTGCGACGTGGTTGTGGAGACCGACGTTCATGACGTCGCTCTCGAGCAGCAACTGCGTATCATCGCGACCGGCTGGAATCAGCTTCATGTTCAGGCCGGCGGCGACGTTGGTCACCGTCCGGTTATGCAGCGCGACGATCGCCGGCGAAACCGGCTTCTCCGGATTGACCTCGTGCGTCGCCGCCAGCGCCTCGCCGCGAACGATGTACGTTCGAAAGTCTCTCGATCGCAGCCATTCCAGCGCTGACACGAGCGTGATGATGTGCCAGTTGCGATGGCGGCGATAGATCTTCGCGATGTTGCGATTGCGATCGCCGGCCGGCTTGTACACGTTAGGCTGAATTTCCCAGATCAGGGCCAGCGAGTTCGCGCCGTCGACCGAGCCGCTCGTCTCGCCGACCGAGCCCGGCAGCGTGTGCTGTTGACCGGCCGCCTGACCGATCGCGATGGCGTCCTGGAGATCGAACGCGATGAAATCGAACGAGATCGTCTCCTGCCGTCCACCAAAATGGGCGTTGCGGCCCTGCATCAGGATTCCCTTCGGCACCGGCTGATCGTTGCCTAACATGTCCGGCTCGATCGGGCCGAGCGGAAGAGCAAGTCCCGAGGCTCGACCTTCGAGCGCGCGCGGACGGTAAAGACTCGCAGTCGGAGTTCCATCGAGCCAGCTTGGATGATTGCGAGTCAGATAACGCTCAACGACCCGATTGCGAACGGTCTGAGTGTGTTCCGGTCGAAGATCGGCAGGCGACGGCACCGACTCCGCGATCTCGCCGAAGACTTCCAGCGCTTCTTCCCCCATCGCGACATACAGCTCGTAGACCGCGTTCTTCGTGTCCGGCGGAACGCCGAATGATTCGAAGACGCGTTCGATGTGATCCGGAAACGCCATAGAAGTCCTGAGTCCTGAGTCCTGAGTTCTGAGTCCCAACCGCCCCTCAGGAC
>JALYZI010000183.1 GCA_030948915.1 Acidobacteriota bacterium | reverse complement strand
GGCAAACGGCAAACGGCAAACGGCAAACGGCAAACGACAAACGGCAAACGGCAAACGACATGAACATCCGAATCGATTATTGCGGCGTTTGAAACTACCTGCCCCGAGCCGCCAGTTTGGCGGCTGAAATCAAGAAGCAGCTCGGCGTCGACAGCAAGCTCGTGCGCGGCAGCGGCGGCATCTTCGAAGTCCACGTCGACAACAAGAAGATTTTCTCGAAGAAGGACGCCGGCGGGTTTCCGGCCGAAAAGGAAATCGTCGATCAGCTCCGCGCGATGAAGAGCGCCTGAGCGGGCCGTGTACACTCTCGCGGTGCATCGCGAGATCGAAGACGTTCAGGTAAAACTGAAAGAAATCCTTTATGACTGCGTGACCGATGTCCGCGCGACGAAGGCCGCGCTGTATCTGCTCGACCAGCCGGCGAATCGCTACGAGCTGGTGACGGAATACGGTTTCAAAGGATCGGTTCGCGCGACCGCCGACAAGAACGATCCGATCGTCGACCGCTGCACACGCGGTCCGTCGCCGTTCTTCGTCAACAGCCTGATGGAAGAGCCGCGCTATTCGGAGCTTCTGTACGCATCGAAGACCGAGCGCCTTCTCGTCGCACCGATCTATCTTCGAAAACAGCTCGTGGGCTTCGTCGACATGCGCGACAAAGCAGGCCGCGCGGCATTCGACGCCAGCGATTCGCCGAAAGCCCAGGCCGTGGCGGAGAGGATCGTCGCGCTGTTCGCGGACAAGAATCCATTCGGACAGAGATTCATCACGATCTCCGGCAAGGAGCCGCTGCCCTCGGTGCTGACCGGCGTGTACAGCGTGAACGCCCAGCCCCAGCCGACGCCGCAGCCTTTCCCGAAACCGGCTGCCGTCGATGCCCTCGGCGAATCGGATATCAATGCCCTCCGCGAAGTTCTCCGCGCGATCCTCTGGATTCCGGGCGCCGTGGTCGCAGTCCTCGTAGCGCCAGGGATGCAGGAGATTGCGGCGCGTGCACCGCTGGCGGACGACGCGGTGAGTCTTTTGCAGGCGAAGATCAGCGCTTGGCTCGCGAAACACGGTCAGACCGAGCTTGCGCTTCGCAATCACGTCCAGACCCTGCTGGCGGCGACCGTCTCGCCGATACGAGAGTCGGACATCGCGAAAGTCTTCACAGCTCCGATCAACGCCGGCTCGTTGCGCGTCTTGTATCTCTCCGTCGGCTTCTCCGCGGAGCCCGAGCGCGCCGGACACGAGTTGCTGGCCGCCTTTCACAAGTACGTGGAACTGACGCTCAAGAAATGAAGATCACTCGCGAAGAAGCAAAACGCATCGCCGATCTTGCGCATCTCGAGTTCGATGACCCCGGCCTCGAGCGCATGGCGGATGAGATGACGAAGATCCTGTCGTACATCGATCAGCTGCGCGAAATCGAGGGGAGCGCCGGCGAGCGTGTCGGTGCCACACCGCTGCGCGAAGATGTTGCGCGGGCCGGCATCGCGCGCGAAGCAGTCGAGCGCAACGCACCTGCGTTTCGCGACGGACACTTCGTCGTGCCGAAGGTCATCGAGTGAACGCTTCGGAGTGTCTCGCCGCGATCGAGCGGCTCAATCCGAAAATCAACGCGTTCCTGCATGTGAATGCGGCCGCCGATGGTGTTCCGATCGCGGTGAAGGACAACATCGTCACGACCGACATGCCCACGACCTGCGGCTCGAAAATCCTTGGCGCTTTCGTTTCGCCGTATGACGCAACGGTGATCGCGCGTTTGCGCAAGGCCGGACGCTCGATCATCGGTAAGACGAATCTCGACGAGTTCGCCATGGGATCGTCGACCGAGCATTCCGCGTTCGGCGTCACGCGGAATCCATGGGACACGTCGCGCGTGGCGGGCGGATCGTCGGGAGGTTCTGCCGCTGCCGTCGCCGCGCGCATGGTGCCCGCGGCGCTGGGATCCGAAACGGGTGGATCGGTGCGGCAGCCGGCGGCGTTCTGCGGCGTCGTCGGATTGAAGCCGACGTACGGCCGCGTGAGCCGGTCGGGCCTCGTCGCGTTCGCATCGAGTCTCGATCAGATCGGCGTCGTCACCAAAACTGTCCGCGAATGCGCGGAAGTCCTCGGCATCATCGCTGGACACGATCCGCTCGACTCGACGTCGAGCGCGGAAACGGTCGACGATTACGCGGCCGACGTCGATTCGGGCGTGAAGGGATTGCGCTTCGGCGTCGTTCGCGAAGCGGTGGAGAAACTGGAGGGCGATGTCCGCCAGAATTTCGATGACGCGCTTCGCGTGCTGCGCGGCGCGGGAGCAGTCATCGAAGACGCCAGCGTTCCGGCGATCGGCTACGCGATCGCGATCTACTACATCGTCGCGAATGCCGAGGCCTCTGCGAATCTGGCGAGGTTCGATGGAGTGCGCTACGGGCATCGGAGCAAACGCGCGCGCACGGTCCACGAGATGTACTTCGCGTCGCGCGGCGAAGGATTCGGCGCGGAGGTCAAACGCCGGATCATGCTCGGCACGTTCGCATTGTCATCGGGCTACTACGATGCGTACTACGGACGTGCGCAAGCGGTCCGGGCGCGGCTGCGCAGCGATTTCGCGTCCGCGTTTCAGAAGTTCGATTTCCTGTTGACGCCGACTACGCCCGAGCCGGCATTCAAAATCGGCGCGAAGACCGACGATCCGCTGTCGATGTATCTGTCGGACATTTTTACGGCGCCGGCGAATCTCGTCGGCATCCCGGCAATCGCGATCCCGTCCGGCTTTTCGCGCGAGGGCCTCCCTCTCTCGCTGCAGATCATGGCGCCCCATTTTCGAGAGAAGGTGCTCTTTCGGGCGGCGGGGGCATTCGAGAGGGAGACGGGGTACTGGCGCAAGTCGCCCGCGGTTTAGACGAATTTGGAATTTGGAATTTGAAATTGAGAATTAAGAAAACTCTTCTAAGTTCCTCATTCTAAATTCACAATTCCAAATTCCAAATTCCAAATTCTGGCTTCCTGCTAGAATGACGACGTGCGCTGGTGGGTGTGGGTGGTTCTCTTTGCGGCGTCCGCAAACGCTGCTCCTCCAACAAAAATCCTGGCGGTTGCTCAGATCACGCCCGAGCTGCGCGCGTCGCTCGTCAGCGACTATTCGATCGACGTGATCGTCATGCCGCATGAAGGCGATGCCTGGACGCGTCTCGCGAAACGCGTCACCGGCGACGCCGACAACTGGCGCGCGATCGCGGCCATCAACGACGAGAAAATCAACGCCGATATCGCGGTCCACGTGCCGCTGCGTCTGCTCCGTCCCGAGCTGCAGCGACAGATCCTCATGACGCTTTTTCCGAAAGACGCACAGATCGACAACGGATGGAAGCACATCGTGATCGGCGCCATCGGCGGCGAAGGGGAGTCGCTGTGGAGCATCGCCGAGTGGTTCACCGGCAGCGGCGAGAACTACTCCGCGATCCGCCGGGCCAATCCGATGCAGGGACTCTCCACCCGCCCCGGTGACGTCGTCCTCATTCCGAAGCAATTACTCGCCCCGGGATTCGGTGGCGAGAGGGAGGGACTGAATGTATCGACGAAGACTGCGGAGGTTCGGAAATCGGAAGACGATCCGATTGAGCGCGCGCCAGCGGATGCGCCAGCTGCGGATGTGGCAGTGGAAACTGTTGCCGCAGGGCAGCCGTCGCTGACGTATGAGCGCAACACGTCCGAACCATACGCCGTCTACCGGCTGCAAAAAGGGGAGGCCCTCTACTCGTCGGTGGCCATCCGTTTTACCGGCCGGGTCTACGCGAAAGATGTCGGCGACGTCGTCGATCGCATCGTGCAGTTCAACGCGATCGACGACGTCGCGAAGATTCCGGTCGGCCACGCTGTAAAAATTCCGATGTCGCTCCTGCTGCCGGAGTACCTGCCGGCCGACGATCCCGAGCGCCTGGCCGCTGAGATGACAAAACGCGAGAGCGCGAAGCTCGCCAGGCGCACGCACGCGCGTAATCTGTCCGGCGTTCACGTCATCCTCGACGCCGGCCACGGCGGCAACGATCCAGGCGCGATGTGCGACGGCGTCGCCGAGTCGGGATATGTCTACGACGTCATGCAGCGGCTGAAGGCGATTCTCGAGAAGAAGAGTGCCGCCAGAGTCTCCGTGACGCGCACCGAGCAGTTCGTTCTGACGACGCCGCAGTTCGAGCTCGATGACGTCGTCGTGGGCGTGCACCTCCGCTGGTATCTCGCGAACTCGATTTTCCGCCGCGCGCTCCGGAAGGGCATCCCGAAAGAGAAGGTCGTTTTCATTTCGATCCACGCCGACTCGCTCCATCCATCGCTGCGCGGCGCGATGGCGTACATTCCGGCCGAGCGCTACGTCACCGGCTCGTACCGCAAGAGCGAGAGCGTGTATCTCGCGCGCGCGGAAGTGCGCGAACATCCCGTCGTGCGGCATTCCGAGGAGGAGTCGCTGGCGGCGGAGGGGTTGTCGCGCGATCTTGCGGAATCGATCGTCGACTCTTTCGAGACGCATCATCTGAACGTGCATCCGTTCAATCCCGTGCGCGACAGCGTCGTGCGCGACGGCCGAGAGTGGGTGCCGGCGATCATCCGCTACAACCTCGTTCCCACCCGCCTCCTCCTCGAAGTCTGCAACCTCGGCAACCGCAGTGACCGTGCGCTGGTGAAAACGCCGAAGTACCGCCGGCAGATCGCCGAGGCGATGTACGAGGGGCTCGTGACTTTTTTTGAGGATCGAGAAGAGAGTCCGTCGGTTGTTGCACGCGCGAAGTAAAATCCTCACGAAATGCCGCGCTCTTTCGAAGGTGATTTGAACGCTGAAGGTCTGCGATTCGGCATCATCGCGAGCCGATTCAACGACGAGATCGTGTCGGGACTGTTGCGCGGCGCGCTCGATTGTCTCGCGGAGCATGGCGCGGCCGGCGACGCGATTTCCGTCTACCGCGTTCCGGGCGCTTTCGAGATCCCGACCCTCGCGCGCGCTCTGCCGCCGGAATTCGACGCGCTCATCGCACTCGGCTGCATCCTGCGCGGCGACACGCCGCACTTCGAGTTTCTTTCGAATCAGGTGACGATGCAGCTCTCGCAATACTCGATGCAGGCGAAGCTGCCGGTCGCATTCGGCGTCCTCACCTGCGACACGATGCAGCAGGCGATCGATCGTTCGTCATCGGGCCCTGGAAACAAAGGATGGGAAGCCGCGCTGGCCGCGATCGAGATGGCGAGTCTGTGGCGCGTCATTCGCAGTGGGGAAAAATAGATGGGTGCCCGCCGAAAAGCACGCGAGCTCGCGCTGCAGATGCTCTATCAGCACGATGTGTCCGGCAATCCACCCGACATGATCATCTCGACATTCGACGACTTGCAGAAATCGAAGCCCAACACCCGCGATTTCGCCACCCGTGTCTTCAAAGGCACCGTCGACCACCTCGGCAAAATCGATGAGATGATCGTGCAGCAGGCCGACAACTGGCGGATCGAGCGCATGGCGGTCGTCGACCGCAACATCATCCGCATGTCGATCTTCGAATTCCTACACGAAAATGACACACCTAAATTAGTGATAATCGACGAGGCGATCGAGATCGCCAAGAAATTCGGAACGCAGAAGTCGTCGCAATTCATCAACGGGATCTTGGATGGCATTCTGAAACGCTACAATCTTGCTTCGTGAGCGGATTCGTTAGCCGTTTGCCGTTAGCCGCCGGCCGAAGGCGCCAAACGGCAATCGGCGAACGGCAAACGGCGCGCCGGCGGGGGGAGGGCCAGTGAGCCTTCTCGGGCGCCTCGAGGATCTCAGCCTCACCGACATCATTCAGATCGTCTATCTCAGCCGCCGCAGCGGCGTGCTGGAGATCATCAATGCGACCGGCAGAAACACGGTCCTGTTCCGTCACGGCCTGGTCGTGAACGCGGGCTCGCCCGACACTCCCGACTTTCTGGGCTGGCTCGTGAAGAGCGGCGTTGTCTCGGGCGCCGACGAGGAGACGCTGCGACGCAAAGTCGAGGAAGGTGTTCCCGTCGGGCGCGCCGCGATCGATGAAGGGATTCTAACCAGCGAAAAACTGCGCGAGCTGATCCACGATCGGATCATCGACACGATCGGGCCGCTTCTGCAGAGCCGCGCCGGCGAATTCAATTTCCTTCTGTCCGAAGACCTCGGTCCGATCGACATGGAGTACGACGCCGATCTCGTCCTCCGCGAAGGAGGTTTCACGCCGCAGAGCGTTCTCGCGTTCGAAGGCCAGCGTTTGAAGCCTTTGCAGGATCTGTCGCTGCCGCTCGATGACGAGAAGCCGATCCATCGCACCAAGGGCACGCAGTTTCGCGTGTCGGGCGGGCTGATGGAAATCGAATCGCCCGAATCGAAATATCGCAACGTAGTGGTATTCGATCGCGATCCACTGATCCGCGTCGCCGTGAAACGCATTTTCGGATCGCGGCAGATGCGGATCGCGCAGTTCGGCACAATGGAAGCCACCCGCGAGGCCATCACGGAGTATTTCCGCTCGACATCGTTCTTCATCACGTTTCTCGAAGTGACCGACGACTCCGGCCCGCTGCTGCAGCTCGTGAAGCGGAAGAATCCGCGGTTGCCGGTCGTGATGGTCGACGCCGAGACCGATCTGCGCCGCCGTTACGAGCTCCTGCATTCCGGCGCCGATCTCTATCTCACGAAGCCGGGCGCCGCGCGGCTGCGTCCTGACGTCGCCGAAGACGAGCTGAATCTCTTTGCGGAGGAGCTGGCGCTGTTCGCCGAACGCGCATTCGCGCAGTGGGAGGACAACGTCGGACTCGATTCGCTGGCCGCTCGCCGTTTCTACGAGGAAGGACAGCGCGAGCACATCGAGCGCGGATTCAAGCTGCTCAAGCAGCTCATCAACGAGATCTCCGATCCGAACGACGTCCGCGAAGTCGCGTCCACGATCCTTCGATTGTCGGCGCAGTATCTCGATCGCGGCGTATTGTTCGTCGTCAATGAGGATGCATTCACCGGTGTCGGCGGTTTTGGCGTCACTGGCGATGACGAGCCGATGGACGAGCGTGCGCAAAAACTCCGCATCGCCCGCGATGCTCCTTCGATTCTTTCGCAAGTCATCAAGTCCAACGCAATGCACCGCGGAAAACTGAGCCGGACCCGCGCGAATCAGGACCTCGTCGGACATCTTGGCGGTCCCGCGCCGACGGAGGTCGTTGCGCTGCCGATCATGCACGGCGAGCGGACCGTTGGTATTCTTTATGGCGATAATGCTGAACATCGCGCGCCGATCGACGACATGACCGGACTCGAGATCTTTCTCTCCCAGGCCGGCTATGCGTTCGGCAGCGCGGTGGCGGCGGAACGGTGACGATGAAAGTCCTGGTGGTCGAAGATTCGCCGTCGATGCGCTCGTTTATCGTCAACATCATCGAGAGCGGGACCGACGACGTCGAAATCGTGGAAGCCGAGAATGGATTCGAAGCGCTCAAGACGCTTCCGCATCACAAATTCGACGCGATCCTCACCGACATCAACATGCCGGACATCAACGGCCTGGAGCTGGTGAGCTTTCTGAAGAATCATCCGATTTACAAGACGATTCCGATCATGGTGATCTCGACCGAGTCGTCGACCGAGGATCGGAATCGGGCGGCGGCGCTGGGGGCGGAGCAGTATCTCGTGAAGCCGTTCGAGGCGCCGGAGCTGCTCGCGAAGCTACGCAAACTGCTGAAAATGTAATGTGCTCACATCTTCGGTTCGCCTGAATCTCTACAATGGATAGAAAAACGGGCGAAACGAAGATGTGAGCCATGGACGAATTTACAGGCGAAGCTGAAGAGCTCCTCGAATCGCTCTCGCGCGATCTCGCGGATTTTGAAGCGCAGGGCAGCAATGTCCGCCCCGAGCTGATCAACAAGATCTTCCGCGATGTCCACTCGCTCAAGGGCCTCGCCGGCATGCTCGGATTCACCCCGATCGCCGAGCTGGCGCACTCGCTCGAAGACATGCTCGACCGGCTGCGCATGGGGCGCATCGCGATCGGAAAGCCTCTCATCGATCTCCTCTACGACGCCATCGATAACCTGAACCGTCTCGTCGTCGGTGCCGGCGATGTCGACACTGCCGCGCTCACGGCGCGCATCGAACAGATCGTCAGGGGCGAGGCCACGCAGAAAACAGCCAGCGTCCTCGACGATCTCACGCTCGAAGAGCAGACGCGCAAATCGCTGACGGAGTACGAGGAGCATCGCCTCATCGAGAACGTGCGCTCCGGCAAAAACGTCTTCTCCGTCGAGCAGCGTTTCGATTTCTCCGATTTCGACAAGAAGTTGCGCGCGCTGACCGCGAAGCTCACCGAGTCGGGCGAAGTCATCTCCACGCTTCCCTCGGTCGATCCAACCGGCTCGGGCATCGGATTCCGATTGCTTTACGGAACAGCCCGCGACGCCGCGGCGGTCGCCGAAACCGCGCCCGAAGCGAAAGTCACCTCCCTTCGCAAAGTGGAGGAAGAAGAGGTTTCGCTCCGATCGGTTTCCGCCACCGTGCGCGTCGACATCGCGAAGCTCGACGTCGTCATGAACACGATCGGCGAACTGCTGATCGAGAAGAATCAGCTCGATGCGCTCGGGCGCACGCTCGACGGCCGCCAGCGCAACGCGCTTGCCGGCATCTCGCGCAATCTCGAACGCAAGTTGAACGAGCTGCAGAAGACGGCCATCGAGCTGCGGATGGTCCCGGTCGGGCAGATCTACACGCGGCTGTCGCGCAGCGTGCGCAAGCTCGCAAAGGAGCTCGACAAAGACATCGAGCTCGTTCTGCGCGGCGAAGAGACGGAGCTCGACAAGATGCTGGTGGAGGAGATCAGCGATCCGCTGATGCACATCATCCGCAACGCGCTCGATCACGGCATCGAATCGCCGGCAGAGCGCGCCGCCGCCAGGAAGGATCCGAAAGGGCGCATCACCGTCGTCGCGTACCAGCAGGGCAATTCCGTGGTGATCGACGTCTCCGACGATGGCCGCGGCATCGATCCCGATGTGATCCGCGATGTCGCGATGCAACGCGGATTGAATTCGGCCGATCCCTTCGATCTGCTCTTCGCGCCCGGCTTTTCGACGGCCGCCGAGGTCAGCGAGATTTCCGGGAGGGGCGTGGGCCTCGATGTCGTGAAGAAAAATATTCAGGAGCTGAAGGGATCGATCGAAGTCATCTCGACGATCGGACAAGGCACGACCTTCCGCATCATGCTGCCGATCACGCTGGCGATCATTCAGGCGCTGCTCGTTCGAGCTTCCGGCCAGCAGTTTGCGATTCCGCTGACCAGCGTCGAAGAATCGCTGCGAATTCAGGCGCGCGAGATCGTGACTGTCGAATCGCGCGAAGTGCTCGCGCTTCGCAACCTGACGCTTCCGCTCGTCCGACTCGCCGATGCCTTCGGTCTCGGCGGCGACGGCGACACTCCCGACAAGAAGCTCTTCGTGGTCGTCACGCGATCGGGCGAGAAGCTGGCGGGCGTGGTCGTCGACGCGATCATCCGGCAGCACGAGATCGTCATCAAATCGATCGGCGAGCGGCTGAAAGGAACTCCCGGAATCGCCGGCGCGACCGAAGTCGGGAAAGGGGAGATCGTGCTGGTGATCGACGTCGCCTCGCTGATCGAAGCCTTTGGCGGACGCGCGAGAGAGGCGCGCGCATCGGCCAATGTTTGAAAACTTCTTCGGCTTCACCACCAGGCCGTTCGGCAAAACGCCCGATCCGAGTTTTCTCTACGAGAGTCCGCAGCACGCGGAAGCGCTGGCGCGACTCGAATACGCCGTCGATGAGAAAGAGCTGGCGGTGCTCGTCGGCGAGATCGGATCGGGCAAGACGACCCTGTCACGCGCGCTCATCGATCGCATCGGCGATTCGCGTCCGGTGATCTGGTTGATCAACCCGCGTCTCACGCCGACGCAGCTCCTCCGCGCCATCGCGCTGGCTCTCGGTATGACTCCGTCGCGAATGCGAGCCGATCTCGTGGAGCAAATCCATACGAAACTGGTCGAGCTGTACGAGCAGCGCCGCGAGCCGGTGCTGCTGATCGACGAAGCGCAGCTGATTCCGTCGAAGGCGACCTTCGATGAGATCCGCCTTCTCACGAATTTCCAGCTCGACGATCAGAATCTGCTGTCGGTTCTCCTCATCGGCCAGCCGGAGCTGGAGAAGCGTCTCGATCGCGAACCGTACGCGCCGCTCCGCCAGCGCATCGGGATGCGTTATCACCTCGGCCCGCTCACGCTCGTCGAGACCATCGCATACATCGAACATCGCGTGCGCGTTGCCGGTGCGCATCGAAATCCCTTCAGCCGCGAAGCGATGGAGGAGATGCATGCGCTGAGCGGCGGCATTCCGCGGCTGATCAACACGCTCGCGACGACGGCGCTGCTCGATGCCTACGGCGACGACGCTCCGACCATCGAACCGCCGCGCGTCACCTCGGCCGCGCGCGAACATCGGATGGCAGCGCATGGTTGATCTTGCCAAGATCCGGAAAAAAGCGAAGGGTCAGACTCAACCTGAAAACCGACAACCGACAACCGACAACGCGACAGCGAAGCTGGAAGCTTTCCTGGCCACCGTCGGTCAAAAACGCGCGGGGCTGGTTCAGGAAGTCGTCGCCGCACCGGAGGACGAAGTCGAGCTCCTGACCTTCACCCTCGGCGACGAGCGCTATGCGATCGAGATCGACGACATCGCGGAGATCATCGGCGCGCAGGCCTCGACGCGGATTCCGAATGTCGATGCCGGCATCGTCGGCGTCATTTCCGTTCGCGGCGCAATCGTCACGCTGGTCGATGTGCGGTCGCGGCTGAAACAGCCGCCGCGCGATCCATCGAAAGACTCGCGAATCATCGTCGTCCGGCAGGGCGCGGGCCTGATCGGCTTCGAAGTCGATCGCGTCCTGCGTCCCCGGAAAATCGAGCGCGCGGCAATCGAGCCGCAGCCGGTCGTGCATGCCGACGAAGAGAGCGAATGCATCCGCGGAGTCATTCGCGGGCCAAATGCGTTGACGATCGTGCTCGATTTGTCCAAGCTAGTCGCGTAGTGGCCGGTGGCTGGTGGCCGGTGCCCGAATCTTCGGGTCCGGAAACCGGGACCGGCCACCGGCCACCAGGCATGAGCGCCAATACCGATCTCGTTCTTCAGGCCCGTTCATCGGACCCCGATGCGCGTCAGAAAGCCGCCTACCTCGTTTCACACTCCGCCGATGCGCACGATTACCCGCTCATGTTCGAGCTGCTTGGCGACAAGGACTGGCGCGTTCGCAAGACGATCGTCGACGGCTTCGTGCGCGATCCGCGCCCGGAGGTGATCGAGAGGCTGCTCGACGCGCTGGCCGACGCCGAGAACGCCGGTCGTCGGAATTCGGCGACCGAGGCGTTGGTGAGGATCGGGGATGCGACGATTGCGGCGATCGTCAATCGATTGCGCACCAAACCTGACGCAGACATCCGACTTTCCCTCGTCAATCTCCTCGGCGATCTTCGCAGCACGGACGGATTCGATGTCCTGCGCGAGACCCTCGAAGGGGAGACCGATGTCAACGTCGCATCGTCGATCATTTCCTCGCTCGGAAAGTTTCGCGATGCGGCTGCCATCCCGCATCTGATGCGCGTGCTGCAGCGCGAGGACGTCTGGCTGAAGTTCCACGCGATCGAAGCGCTGGGCGAGATCGGCGATCGCGCCGCGCTGCCGGCGATCCTGCCGCTGTACTCCGAAAAATCGCTGCGCAAGCCGGTGCTGGAAGCGATCGGCAAGATCGGCGACGTCGGGACCCTCAGCTTTCTCCTGCGCATCATCGTCGACGAAGACAAGCTCAATCTGACCGCGTTGCGCGGTCTCGTGCGGATCGCGGAGGCGCCGAAGCCGCGCATCGTCGAGAAAAACGAGCGCGATCTCATCCAGCGGAAGTTCCGCGAGTCCTTTCCCGCGCAAAAAATCGAGCCGCTCATCGCAACGCTCGAGACGACGACGAAGCGCGACGTCCGCAATTTCATCCTGAAGTTTCTCGGATGGTCGGGAGACACGCGCGCGCTGCCGGTGCTGCTCGCGCATCTCGATGAGCCGGAGACGGCCGAGGTGGCGGCGCAGGCGCTCATCGATTTCGGACCGCCGGCCGTGACTCCGATTCTCGGCGCGCTGCAGAACGCGCGGGAAGACGAGGTTGTCGCGCTGCTCCTGCGCGTCGTCAACGCTCTCGGCGGCGGCGAATCGATCCCGGCCGTGATTCCGTTTCTCGATCACCAGAACCCGATGATTCGCCGCCTTGCGATCGAGACGCTCGGCGAGCTGATGGACCCCGCACCTGTCGATTACCTTCTCGCCAAACTCGACGATGCCGATGTCGCGTCGCAGCAATCGGCGGTCAACGCAGTCTCGGCGCTGGTCGGCGCGTTTCCCGAAATCAAGGCCGACGTGCTGACGAAGATCCGCCGGCTGCTGCAGTCGCATTCCATTCCGATCAAGCTCAACTCGCTTTCGGTGTACGTCAACATCCAGGGCGAGGGATATCCCGACGAGCTGTTGCTGGCGTCGAAGGACAGCGATCCGATGATCCGGCAGAAAGCGGTCTCGCTGATGGGGAAATTCGGCGAGGAGCGGTTCGGCGATCAACTCGTGCTCTCGCTGGCCGACGAATCGCCGGGCGTGCGGCTGGCCGCGATCAACACCGTCGTGCGTCTGCGTCCCGAAAAGGGGATCGAGCCGCTGATCAGCTCACTCGAGGACAGCGATGTCTGGATTCGTACCGCCGCGGCGCAGGCGCTCGGCGAGTACCACCACCAGCAGGCGCTCGAGCCGCTGATGCGGCATCTCGAAAACGATCTGCCGCCGGTGCGCATCGCGGTCATCGAAGCGCTCGGAAAACTCGGACAGGCCAACGTTCGCAACGTTCTTTTCCGTTGCGCGGGCGATGCCGACATCGAGATCCGGCGCGCGGCTGTTCTCGCGCTGGCGAAAGTTGGGGGCGAGGATGTTTTCCGCCGGCTGCTCGATGCGCTTTCCGATCAGGACTGGCGCATCCGCGCCGCGGCCGCCGCGTCCCTCGGCATCCGCGGCGATGCCAAAGCGCTTCCCGCGCTGCACCGCGCAATCGAGGATCCGGACACTTACGTCCAGGAGTCGGCGGTGCTGGCGCTCGATCGCATTCCCGATCGCTCGTCCTTTCCGCATCTGTTCAAGGCGCTCGAGAATGCGGCCATCATCGACGACGTCTCGGACGTTTTCATTCACCACAAAGATCTCTATCGCGATCTTCTCGAACAGGCGTGGCGGACGGCCGACAGCCGCCGCGAGGTCATCATCGCGGCGATTCTGTCGGCGATGAAGTCCTAGCGCGCGCGATGCCATGCCCGTCGACTTCTCCCTCGACCATCATCTCGATCTGCCGGACGACGTCTTCCGTCTCTTGCGCGACGCGATCTATCGCCGCACCGGCCTGTGGTTTGCCGACTCATCGAAGTATCTGCTGCAGAAGCGGCTGTCGCCGCGCGCGCGCGAGCTGAACTTCGAGTCGTTCCAGAAGTACTACTACTTCCTGCAATACGACCCGCGCGCCGACGCGGAGTACGACGAGATCTACGACCTCGTCACGACGAAGGAAACCTACTTCTTTCGCGAGCCGGCGCAACTGACGGCCTTCGTCGAAGAAATACTACCTGATATATTATCGCATAAAACAGTGATGAAAGTGAGAGTGTGGTCGGCGGGATGCGCGAGCGGCGAAGAGCCGTATTCCATCGCGATGCTGCTGCAGGAGTCGCGGGCCTACGATCGCGCGACGATCGAGATCTTCGCGAGCGACATCAGCAGCGAGGTCCTCGTGCGCGCGCGCAAAGGGCAGTATCGCGAGACTGCGTTTCGAACGACCGATCCGACCCTGCGCGACAAGTACTTCACGCGCGAGACGGACGGCTGCTGGCGCATCGCCGACGAGATCCGCAATCGTGTCTCATTCGGCCGCCTCAACCTCTATGACGAGCCCCGCGTTTCGCTTCTCGGCAACGTCGACGTGATCTTCTGCCGCAACGTCATCATCTATTTCGATGATGCGTCGAAGCGCATGGTCATCAACAATTTCTACAATCGTCTCGTCGGCGGCGGCTACTTACTCCTGGGCCACTCCGAATCGCTCATCTCGCTCTCGACGCAATTCAAATTGAGGCACCTGAAAAATGACATGGTTTACCAGAAATAGTCCTGAGTCCTGAGTCCTGAGTCCTGAGTGAAGGGCTGATTCAGGACTCAGGACTCAGGACTCAGGACTCAGGACTTGATCAAAGCGCTAGTCATCGACGATTCGGCCTACAACCGCGTGACGATTTCGCGGATGCTGGAATCCGACTCGGAGATCCACGTCGTCGCGACCGCGAACAACGGCGAAGAGGGCATCAAGCAGGTGATGCGGCACTCGCCGGATGTGATCACGCTCGATCTCGAGATGCCGGTGATGGACGGCTTTTCATTTCTGCGATGGCTGATGCAGAACCGGCCGACTCCGGTGATCGCGGTGTCGTCGAAATCGAGCGATCGCAGCGTATTCAAGGCGCTCGACCTCGGCGCGATCGATTTCATCACCAAGCCGGGCGGGAATGTGTCGCCGAGGCTGGACGAGATTCAACGGGAGCTGGTGGCGAAGGTGAAGCAGTTCGCGAGCGTGCGCATGGAGAACGTCCGCGCGCGGATCGCGCAGGATGGCGGTCAGGCGCCCGAGGCGGTTCAGAAAATCGGGGATATCGAATTGATCGCGATCGGCTGCTCGACCGGCGGCCCGCCCGCTCTGCAGCATCTTTTTCAGGCATTGCCGCTGATGCCGATTCCGATCGTCGTCGCGCAGCACATGCCGCCCACGTTTACGCGACTCTTCGCGGAGCGCGTCGACCGGCTGACCAAATACAGCGTCAAGGAAGCGGTCGACGGCGAGCGCCTCGCGCAGGGCTGCATCTACGTTGCGCCGGGCGGCCTGCAGATGGAGGTGCACCGCAGCAATGGCAGCCTGCATGTCCGCATCACTGCTCCCGAATCGAGCGACGTGTACGCCCCCTCCGTCGATCGCCTGTTCGGATCCGCCAGCGACGCCTGCAGCGAAAAACTCATAGCGGTGATCCTGACCGGCATGGGCGACGATGGCGCGCGCGCGATCCGGCGCGTGCGCGATCGCGGCGGGAAAACGATCGCCGAATCATCCGACACCGCCATCATCTTCGGCATGCCCAACGAGGCGATCAAGACCGGCGCGGTCGATCAGATCCTGCCACTCACCGAGATCGCGCCCGCGATCGAGCGTCTCACACGTGTAAAATTTGATCGCGATGACCGACGAGTTGAGGGCTGAGAAGTTCCTCGAGCTGTTCAACAAGAGCAGGGACTTCACCGCCGAGCTGCTCCGCGACAACGAACGTCTGCGCGGCCGCCTGGGCGTCCTGCAGGAAGAGAACAAGGACTACGCCACCCGCTACACGGAAATCGAGGAACAGAACGAGAACCTCGCGAGTCTCTACGTCGCGAGTTACCAGCTCCACTCCACGCTCGATTTTCGTGAAGTGATCCAGATCGTGCAGGACATCATCGTCAGCCTCATCGGCGCGAAGGCCTTCGCGATCCTGTTGCTCGATGAGCACACCGACGAGCTCCGGACAATCGCCTGCGACGGTGAGGACGTCATGCCGGGCGTCGACCACATCTCGACGCAGCTCGGCGCCGGAACGCTCGGCACTGTTGCGCGCAGCGGCGAGAGTTTTTATCTCGGCGACTCCAGGGCCTCGCTGGATCGGCCGCTGGCTGCGATCCCGCTGAAGATCAAGGACCAGGTCATCGGCGTCATCGCGATCTACAAGCTGCTCGACGAGAAGCACGTCTTCACAGCGGTGGACTACGAGCTCTTCGCCCTCCTGGCGGCCCACGCCGCGACCGCAATTTTCTCCGCGAAGCTGTACGCGCAGTCGGAGAGGAAGCTCAACACGATCCAGAGTTTTCTCGATCTGCTGACGGCGACGCCGTAGGTGAAGCGCGCCGTCGTTGGAATCGCCGCGCTGTTCTTCGTGCCGCGGTTGGTCCTCCTCTTCGTCCGGCAGCCTTTTTTCGACGAGCTCTTCACGCGCTGGATCAGCGGGCACGCGTTCGCCGGAATCCTGCAGGCGCTGCATTACGACTCCGGCCCGCCGCTCTACTACTTCCTCATTCACGTCCTCGGCGATCCCCCGATTCTCGTGATTCGCGCGATATCGCTTCTCTTCAGCACGATTCCGCTCGTCGCGCTGATCGCCTCACGAAGATTGACGGCCGCCGCGCTGCTCGCCGTTTTTCCTCCCGCCGTTCTGCTGGCGGTGGATGCGCGCGCGTACGCGCTGTGCGCGATGTTCGTGGCGCTCGGCATCTTCGCGCTCGATCGCGAGCGGCCCTTTACCGCCGCGCTTCTCTTCGTCGCCGCCGCCTATTCGCATTACTACGGCGCGCTGTTCTTTGTTCTGTTGCCGGTTGCCGGTTACCGGTTGCCGGGAAACCGGCCACCGGCCACCGGCCGCTATCTACGCGCTTTCCTTTTCGCCGGTATCCTCTTCGCGCCGGGATTCTGGCTCGCGCTCCACCAGCCGCGGGCGTCGATGGCCTGGATCGGTGCGTTTCCTCAATACCCCGATGTGCTTTTCACGCGCCCACCGCTCTGGCTGGTGATCATTGCTGTGCTCCTGCTCGTCGCAGCAGCGCATCGATTGAATCGATACGCGGCGATGACGCTGATTCCGCTGGCGCTGGCGCTTGCACTTCGGATTTATTTTCCGCTGCGATTCGAATCGGTGATCGCCATGCCGTTCGTGCTGTGGCTCGCGACGTCTGCGCATCGCAAACTGATCCCGCTGTTGATCACGGCCGGCGTCGCGATCTGCGCGATCGGAATCGTCGATCACGCGCAACGCCCGATCGACGCTTACCGTGACGCGGCGCTGCATCTGCGCGGAGCGCCGGGGCCTGTCGTTGCCAGCGGCTACCTCTATCTCGAGACGGTCATGCTGCGTCCCGCGATCGCGTTTCCGCCCGAGCAGGCTCTGCACCCCGGCTGGCGCGCGATGCCGTCGCCGGGAAGCGAAGTACCCCCCGGTACGTTCTTGTGGATTGGCGAGCGCGGCGCTCCGGAACTGGCGATCATTCGACGTTCCCGGAAGGTCACGCCGCTGTACGTCAACGAGAACGCAGCGATTGTTAAGGTAAACTGACCGCCATGCCTCACTTCATCACCGACAAGTGCATTGGATGCACCGTTTGCGAGGTCAAGTGCCCCACCAACACCATCTGGGGCACGGCAAAGGGGCAGTACTACATCCATCCCGAGCGCTGCATCGACTGCTCGGTGTGCGGCATTTATTGCCCGGTCGACGCCATCCAGAACCAGCATGGCGAGTTCATCCCGCGCGTGAAGCCGAGGGACATCCCGAAGGCCGAAGTCATCAAGGAGCTGTGCACGGGATGCGAGTTCTGCGTCGACATCTGCCCGTTCGAGTGCATCGCAATGATCGATGCGCACGACGAGACCATTGCCAACCATTACAAGATCGCGTTCGTCGAGAAGAACAAATGCGTTGCCTGCCGGCTGTGCGAATCGGTGTGCGACAAGGATGCGATCGTAGTGCCGGATGCGCCCACGCAGTTGAAGGGATATCTGCCCGATTTCGTAGTGGCCGGGACCGGAAGATGAAGAATTTGGAATTGGGAATTCGGAATTGAGAATTGAGAAAATTCCAAATTCCAAATTCCCAATTCCCAATTCCAAATTTCATGTCTGACATCCCCAAAGAACCCCCCCGCAACATCCTCCTCCAATTCGTCTTCTTCCCCCTCGGCATCGTGCTGGTGGCGGTGGGCGTTTTTTTTCTTTTTGGAAAACTCGCGACAGAACAGCACACGATTCCCGATTATCTCAATGCGATCCGTTCCGGCAGCTCGCACGAGCGCTGGCAGGCGGCCTATCAGCTTTCGAAATCACTCAAGAGGGGAGAGGCGTCCCGCTATCCGAATCTCGAGCAGCAGGTCGCGGCGATCTATGAGCAATCGAAGAGCGACGATCCCCGCATCCGGCGCTATCTCAGCATGGTCCTCGGCAGCCTTGGCGATCGCCGCGCGACGCCGCTGCTCCTCGATGGCCTCAACGACAAGGATCCCGACAATCGCATCTATGTCCTCATGGCTCTTGGCGAGTTGAAGGATCCGATTTCCATCCCTCACATCGTGGAGACGACGCGGGAAGCTGACAAAGACGTACGCAAGACGGCGTACTTCACGCTCGGTGAAATCGGCAATCGGTATGGTGTGCCGGCGATGGTCGACGGCCTATCCGACGACGTCGCCGAGGTGCGCTGGAACGCAGCCGTCTCGCTGTCGCGGTTCAACGATCGGCGTGCCGTGCCCGTTCTTCGCGAGATGATCGACCGTACGCGCCTCAGTCAGGTGCGCGACATGCGCGAGGACCAGAAGGAAGACGTCATGATGATGGCGATGGCGCCGTATGCGCGCCTCGCGGGAGCGGATGCCCGTGCCGATCTGCAGCGCGTCGCGGCCACCGACCCGAGTCTTCGAGTGCGTGCGGCGGCGAAGTCGCTGTTGCCGTAGTCACATTTTCCGTTGACAGAGATCACCGAAATGACTGATATTTAGCGGCCGGAGCGAGCTTGTTCCGTTTCTTCACAATCTCCTGATGTCGGAAGAACTCACGCCATATCAGGTAGTACCGAAGACCCCCCTCGCGGGAAGCGCCGCCGCCGACATCCGCGAACAGGGGGAGATGACCCGCCGTAGTTTTCCGTTCGTCATCACCGCCGCCTGGCTTGCCCTGACCGCCGCCCTGGGCGGTCTGGCCAGCGTTCTCGGGCGATTCATGTTTCCGAATGTGCTGTTCGAGCCGGTCCAGAAGTTCAAGGCCGGCTTCGTCGCGGACTACGCAGTCGGTGAGGTCGATGAGCGCTGGAAGGACAAGTTCGGAATCTGGATCGTGCGGACCGAGGACATCGTGTATGCGCTGATTGCGGTGTGTACGCACCTCGGATGCACCCCGAACTGGCTGCCGACCCAGAACAAGTTCAAATGTCCGTGCCACGGCAGCGGCTACTACAAGTCAGGAGTGAACTTCGAGGGACCGACGCCGCGACCGCTCGAGCGAGCGAAGATTTTCATCGATCTCTCGGACGGGCAGATGGTCGTCGACAAGTCGAAGCAATTCCACCAGGAAAGAGGCGAATGGACGGATCCGGAAGCGTTTATCAAGCTATGAAGTCCTGAGTCCTGAGTCCTGAGTCCTGAGTGGGTGGCGGGACTCAGGAC
>JALYZI010000173.1 GCA_030948915.1 Acidobacteriota bacterium | reverse complement strand
GCCCGACGTCTGACGCCTGATCACAATTCGTCAATCGACTTCGGCCAATCCGAATGCAGCAGGCGCGACAGCGCCCTATCCGCCAGCAGTTTCCCGCCGGTCTGGCATCGCGCGCAGTAGTTCGTCTCGTTCTCGGCGTAGACGATGCGCTGCACGGGGGAGCCGCAGACCGGACACGGCTTGTTGTACCGGCCGTGGACCGCCATCCCTTCGCGGAAGGCCGTCACTTTCCCGGGGAATCCGGCGCCGGCCTCATCGCGCAGCCGCTGCGTCCAATCGGCCAGGGTCGTGCGCGTCGCGTCGAAGAGCCGCGACATCTCCTCATCCGAAAGGCTCGTCGACATCTGGATGGGCGAAAGCTTCGCGCGATGGAAGATCTCATCCGAGTACGCATTGCCGATTCCGCTGAAGAGATGCGGATCGGTAAGCGTCCGCTTGAGCGTATGGCGCTCGCGCGTCATCAGCGACCGAAAAGTCTCGAGGTCGATCTCCAGCACTTCGACGCCGCCGGGATCGAGCGCTTTCACGGCGGCTTCTCCGCGCACGAGATGCAATGAGGCTCGCCGCTTCGATCCTGCTTCGGTCATCAGCAATGTGCCGCTGGAGAAATCGAACGCTGCAAGGCCGAGCTTCCCTGGAATCTTCGATCCCGACGGCAGCCATTTGAAGCGTCCCGCAATCATCAGATGGATGACGATGAAAAGCTCGTCTTTGACTTCGATGACGATGCGTTTTCCGACACGCTGCACGCCGAGTACTTCTTCATCTTCGAATTCGCCGACACCAGGCTCGACCGTTCGGAGGAGGAAGGGGCTCGCAAGTCGAATCCGGAGCAGCGTTTGTCCCACGATGCGCTGCTGAAGCGCCTCGACATACACGGTCACATCGGGAAGTTCCGGCATCGCTGCTCGATTATGAATAGCTCAATGCGCAAATTGATTCTGGCCGCGCTCGGTGTTGCGTGCATTCTCACGCTTGCGTGGACTGCGGCGGATATCTCGACGCCGCGGCCTTCGCCGTTCGTCGGAACCATCGGCCGGGCTCCCGGCGCGCCGATCATGATTCCGGTGGCCGGCATTCGCCCCGAGAATCTGAAGGACAACTTTGCCGATGCGCGAACGGGTCATATGCACGGTGCGCTCGACATCATGGCGCCGCGCGGCACGCCCGTGCTGGCTGCCGTCGACGGAAAAGTGAGCAAGATTTTCACGAGCAAAGCCGGCGGTCTCACGATCTACGAAGCCGATACGGCCGAGGCGATGATGTACTACTACGCGCATCTCGATCGCTACGCGAACGATCTCGTCGAAGGAAAGATTCTTCGGCGCGGCGATGTCATCGGCTACGTCGGAACGACCGGCAATGCGACGCCCACTGCGCCGCATCTGCATTTCGCGATTTTCATTCTGCCGCCGACGAAGGAATGGTGGAAAGGAGAGCCGATCAATCCGTACCCGATCCTGACGGCGCGCGGCGTTACGAAATCTTCTTCAGAGCTTCCGCAACATCCGGCTGGCGGGGATTGATCTTCAGTGACGTCGCGTAACTCTGGCGCGCTTCGCCCTTCTTGCCCTGCTTCTCGTAAATCCCGCCGAGCCAGAAGTACGCCCGGTAATGCTGCGGCTCATCCTGCTTCGGCGTGTAGGCGAGATATTTCTGCAGCGCTTCCTCGCCGTGCAAAAGATTCACGCCGCTGAGCGCAGCCATATGTCCGATCTGAAACCACCCCGGCATGTAGTTCGGATCGAGCTTCACCGCCATTTCGAATTCTTCGGCGGCGGCTTTGTAATTCTTGTCGGCGGTCAGAAATGAGGTGCCGAGGAAGTAGTGCGTCTTCGGGGAGTTGGGCTGCTCTTTGACGGCGTCGATGAACTCCTTGCGTGCGAGATCGTGTTTCTTCTGCCGGCCGTAGATATACGCGTAAGCCTGATGACCGCGCATTGTGTCGCGTTTCCTGATCTCGCCGGCCTGCTGGAAAGCCTTCTTCTCGTCGCCGCCCATGAATCCCGGCGCGATCATGTAGAACTCGATCAGACCCCAGCGCGCATCGAGATTGTTCGGATCCAGCTCGACCGCGCGCGCGAATTCGCGGTGCGTCTTCCAGGCGAGGTTGGCCTGTTTGAAGATGTTGGCCTTCTGCGCCAGCGACCCATACGCCTCTCCGAGTAAGAAATGCGCCTCGGCATTGTTCGGAGTCTGCGCCACAGCTTTTTCGAGTAGATCTGCCGCGGTCTCGTAATCATTCCGCTGCATCGCGGCCTTGCCCTGATCGAGCGGCGTTGTCTGCCCGAATGACACCGGAACGAGGCACGCTGCGGACACAAGTCCGGCTAGAATGCCGATCTTTCGCGTGCGACCCACGATTCCAATTCTAACCGCAGACGATGTCAACCGCACTGCGAGCGACGCTCTCCAGGAAGCGCGACGGCGGCTGAAAGAAATCGAGACGGCCGGCACCGCGTCCGTTCTCGAAATGTGGGACGACACCGCCATTGTGCTCGAGGATGCCTTCGGCCCGATCTCGCTCCTGAACAGCGTGCATCCCGATGCGGCCGTTCGCGACAGCGCCGACCGTGCGCTCATCGACGAATCGGTTTTCATGACCGAAGTTTTCCAGAACGAACGGCTCTTCGAGCGCGCCAGAAGCGTCGTTCCCGTCAACAAAGCGCAGAGGCAGCTGCAGAAGGACCTCCTCGAGTCGTTCGAGGACAGCGGCGTCGCGCTTCCGCAGGAGAAGCGAGAGCGTTTCCGTGAGATCTCCGAGCGCATCACCGAGCTGGCGCAGGAGTTCGCGAAGAACATCCGCGAGAACAAGACGGTGTTGCACTTCACGCCCGACGAATGCGTGGGGCTCCCGAAGTCGTATCTCGAACGAGTTCCGAAGGATGGCGAGGGAAACATCGTCGTCGGCTTCGACTACCCCGACTTCGTCCCGTTCATGATGAATTCCGCGAGCGAACCGGCGCGCAAGCGCTACTACATCGCGAATACGAATCGCGGCACACCGCGCAACCTCGACATCCTCAACGAGATCGTCAGGCTGCGAAAAGAGATCGCCGATCTCTACGGTGTTCCGAGTTTCGCGCACTACGTGACGAAGCGGCGCATGGTCGAGAATCCCGAAACGGTTTCGCGATTTCTCGACGAAGTCAAAAGCGCCGTTACCGATGCCGAGCTGCGCGATCTCGATGAGTTGCGCCAGATCGCCGGGAAAACGAAGATCGAGCGCTGGGACATGATGTATTACCGTGAACGATTACGCGAGCAGCGCTACGCCGTCGATCAGGAAGCGTTGCGCGAATATTTTCCGACAGTCTCAACGCTGCATTGGATGCTCGACATCACGGAACGGCTGTACGGTATTCGTTTCGAAGAAGCGACCGTTCCCCTCTGGCACGAGGACGTCCTCTACTACGACGTCAAGGACGCCGACAGCGGCGATCGCGTCGGTGGTGTCTACCTCGATCTCTACCCGCGTCCCGACAAGTACAAACACGCTGCGGCCTGGCCGGTGCGTGGAGTGAGCCGTCGCGCCGGACGCAAACCGATCAGCGCGCTGGTCACGAATTTCAATCGCGAGGGCCTCACGCACAACGAGCTCGAGACGCTGCTGCACGAATTCGGTCACGTCATGCACGGTGTGCTGTCGAAGACTGAGTACAACCAGCACTCCGGGACGAGCGTCGAACGCGATTTCGTGGAAGCGCCGTCGCAGATGTACGAAGAGTGGGGGAATCGCATGGAGAGCCTCTCGCTCCTTCGCGAACATTGCGCCGGATGTCCCGAGATCGACGAGTCGCTCGTGAATCGCATTCGCGCAGCCAGGAAATTCGGAAGCGGAATCGATTACGGCCGCCAACATTTGTACGCAGCTTTCGACATGGCGCTGTCGAGCGGCGAGCCGGGCGAGTGCCTGGAAGTGTGGAAGAAGATGGAACGTGCAACGCCGATGGGCCACATCGAAGGCACAGCGTTCCCCGGCACGTTCGAACACATCGCGAGCGGTTATGCCGCCGGCTACTACGGATACATGTGGGCGAAAGTCATTGCGCTCGATCTGATCGCGGCGTTCGGACCCGATCTGATGAACACATCGACCGGCCGTCGTTTTCGCGATCTGATTCTGAGTCGCGGCAGCGAACAGCCGGCGCGCGATCTGGTCGAGGAGTTTCTCGGCCGGCCGGTTTCGAGCGAGGCTTTTTTTCAGGAAATAAGAGGGGAGTGACCGGTGGCCGGTTCCCGGTGGCCGGTTCCCGGTGGCCGGCCACCAGCCACCGGCCACCGGCCACCGGCCACAGGCCACCGGCCACCAGCCACCGGCCACCGGCCACCGGCCACTATGAATGTCCCAGCACGGCGTGCGGCTGATACGCTTCCTCGAGAAACTTCATCTCGGCCTCATCCAACTTGATCTCCAGCGCCGCGATCGATTGATCGAGTTGCTCGATCTTCGATGCGCCGACGATCGGAGCGGTCACGCCGGGTTTGTGCAGGATCCAGGCAAGCGCGATCTGCGCCGGCCCCACGCCCCGCTTCTTCGCCACTTCGGCCACCCGATCGGCGATCGTGAAGTCGGACTCCGCGACGTAGAACCCTTGCGCGATGTCATCCGTTTTTGCGCGCTCGGTCGCGCGACTTCGATTTCCGGCGAGAAAGCCGCGCGCCAGCGGGCTCCACGGAACCACCGCGATGCCTTCGTCGATGCAGAGAGGAATCATCTCGCGCTCTTCCTCGCGGTAGATGAGGTTGTAGTGGTTCTGCATCGAGACGAAGCGCGTCCAGCCGTGCGACTCGGCAACTTTCAGCATCTTCGCGAACTGCCACGCGTACATGCTCGAGGCGCCGGCGTAGAGCGCCTTGCCCGACTTCACCACATCGTGCAGCGCTTCGAGCGTCTCTTCGATCGGCGTCTGCGGATCGAGCCGGTGAATCTGATACAGGTCGACGTATTCGGTCGACAGGCGCCGAAGCGACGCGTCGATGGCCAGCATGATGTGTTTTCTCGAGAGTCCGCGATCGTTCGGACCCGGACCCATCGGGAAGAAGACTTTGGTCGCGATGACGACGTCATCGCGCCGCGCGAATTCCCGTACTGCGCGGCCGACCACCGTCTCCGACATGCCGACGGAGTACATGTCGGCAGTGTCAAAGAAGTTGATGCCGGCCTCGATCGCCCTCTTGAAGAACGGACGGGATGCATCCTCATCCAATACCCACGGACGCCATTTGCTGGAACCGTAGGTCATCGTGCCGAGGCAGAGGCGGGAGACCTTCAACCCGGTGTTGCCGAGATTCACATATTGCATGCGTGCGATGATATCGGTCTGACATCGTGCGCCGCTCCCGATTCCTGCCGCTCTTCTTTACGTTCCTCTCGATCGCCTTCGTGATCGCGTTGTATTTCCGTCTTCGCAGCGACATGAGCGAACCGGCGAAAACGACGATCGCGGCTCCCGGGAAGACGACGTCGCCGTCGACGACTACAGTGCAGAGCTCCGGTGAGACGATGACCCTGGAGCCTGTGCCGGCGAGCGGCCAGCTCAATGGGCAATCCCCGAATATTCATTTGCTGCCGGCGCCGAACGCCACCGCGGCGCGCGCGATAACGTCGACGCCGCGACTGCAACCTCAACCGCGTCCATCCGCGATCTCGCGCGTGCTCGCCCCGATCGTGAAGGCGTTCACGCCGTCATCTGCTTCGAAATCGCCGGCTTCTTCAAGACCAACGGCCATGAAGAATCCGCAGCCGCCATCGTCCGTCGCTCAATCGCCATCCTCGCAAAACGGTTCGCAGCGTTCGACCGAGCCTGAGACGTCAAAGGATCCGAACTCCGATTCGACGCCGCCGCGATTGCTGGCGGTCGAATTCATTCCACCGCAAGTGCACGACGGCGATGAAGCGACCGTCATCGTCACGGCCATCGACGATCTCTCCGGCATCCGCGGCGTATCGGGGACGATGAGCAGCCCGACCGGAAAAGCTCTCCAGGGATTCGCGACGCAGCGTGACGGTGAAACGAACCGCTACATCGGCCACGTCGCAATCGCCAAGGACGCCGAGGAAGGAATCTGGCGTGTGAGTTTTCTGAATATGAGCGACAACGCCAGCAACGCCGTGACGCTCAGCTTTGCGCAGGGCGGCGTGCCGCCGAGCGCGGTTCTGCGCGTGGTGTCGTCGAATTCCGATTCGACTCCGCCCACGCTCAAAAACATCTGGATCGAGCGGCGCGCGATCCGCAGCGGAGAAAAGGACGTCATCTCCGTCGAGGCGACCGACGACAAGTCGGGAGTCAATCTCGTCAGCGCTGTTTTTCAAAGTCCAAGCAAGGCTGCACGCATCGGCGCCGGATGTTTGCGCGGCGAAGGCGACGTCTGGCGATGCGAGCTGACCATTCCGACTTGCGTCGATTGTGGCGACTGGCAGATGGAACAGGTGACGCTGCAGGACAAAGCAAACAATCTCGCGACATTCCGCATGGATAATCCGCTGGTGCAGGCGGCGAAGATCAACATCTCGGGCGACTCCTGCGACAACACCGCGCCGCTGCTGCAGTCGCTCACGCTCGACAACCGCGACGTCGATGTCTCACGGGGCGCCACAACCGTCGTGGTGACCGTGACGGCCACCGACGACAACTGCGGCGTGTCGGGCGTCAGCGGTCAATACACGGGACCGGGAACGGGCAGCGGTGGATTCTTTCCTCTGCAGCAGTCCGGTGATCCGAACACCTTCACCGGCCGGATCCTGCTCGACGCGCACGCGGCGCGCGGGACGTGGCGGATCAACTCCATCCAGTTGAACGACAAGGGGCATAACCTGCGGGTCTACAACGCCAGCGATCCGCTGCTGGCCGGCGCGGTGTTTCACGTCCGCTGATTCCACACTTTCGACAGCCGGTTGTGCGGCACGTCGGGAACGTCGACGGTGTAATGCGACGTGTCATTGAACAGCGTCAGGCGCGCGTGCGCGACATCCTGGAAGTCGAGAATGTTGAGGGCGCACGGCGATTGATCGAGTCGGTCGCGATATTTGCGAGGATCGAATCCGAGGAGTGAGCTGAGAAGGAGCCGGATCGTCGCTTTGTGCGAGACGATGACGATGCAGTCGTCGCTGTGATCTTCGACGATCTTCAGCAGTGCCGGCAACGCGCGCGCGGTGACCTGCAGTCCGCTTTCGCCGCCGACGGGCGAGAATGAAAACGGATCGTGCTCGTACCGGTTGTACTCCTCCGGGAACTGCTTCTCGACTTCATCGCGCTTCATGCCCTCCCACCGCCCGTGGGCGATTTCGCGGATTCCGTCGACGGGCGTGACCGCGATGCCATGCGGCTCGACGACCAGGCGCGCGGTTTCCATCGTGCGCTTCATGGGACTGGCGAACGCCACGCCGAGTTTTTCATGCGCGAGACGTGCGCCGAGGCGGCGGGCCTGATCGCGGCCGCCGTCGGAGAGGAGCACATCGACGGCGCCGGCGAATCGATCTTCGGCGGAGAGCTCAGTGGCGCCGTGACGGATGAGGAAGACGCGAGTACTCACGCGCGCATTCTGCCTGAAATGAAAAAGGCTCGCGATCTCTGATCTCGCGAGCCCGTCCTCGGTCCGTTAACATCCACCAGAGGGCATCCGAACCGACTTGCCTCGAGAACCCTTGCTTCTCGTTGCACCTGCGACACGTTGACATCTGCAAAGGAGCATCCGTGTCGCGTTCGCTTCGTAACCCATCGCGTTTCGAAGCTGACCTTCGTGCCGTTAACATCTGCCATGGAGCGTCCGGCGCGAAAGTGAGGGCAACATAGGTCCACGTTTTCGCGAATGCAATAGGTGCTCATGTCTTTTTTCCGCTTGTGGAAAAGAAAAATGGAAATGAGGAAAACGTTCTCTCGTGTCTGTGGAAACTGCGGAAAAAAAGTTGGGATCTGCGGAAAAATTTTCAGGCGCGAAGTCGCGATCGCTCGCGTGAATACAGTGCAATCGCGCGGCGAATGACGTCCAGCGCTTCATCGCGATCGAGAAAGTCTTCGATCGTCACGGTTTTCCTTTCGAGAACTTTGTAATCCAGAAAAAATCTTCGGACTTCTTCCATGCGATGCGCGGGCAGGTCGCGAATGGATTTGTAATCCGCGTATTCACGATCGTCGGCGTGGACGGCAATGATCTTGTCGTCCTCCTCGCCCTGATCGCGCATCTTCATCACGCCGATCGGCTGAGCCATCATGATCGCCAGCGGCACGATCACCTCCTGGCCGAGGACGAGGACATCGAGGGGATCGTGATCGTCGCAATAGGTCTGCGGAATGAATCCGTAGTTCGCGGGATAGTGAACTGAGCTGAACAGAATGCGATCGACGCGTATGAGCCCGCTTTTCTTGTCGAGCTCGTACTTGGTCTTGGATCCTTTGGGCACCTCGACGATGACCGGCACGATTTCAGGAGCGCGCTCACCGAGCGCGACGTCGTGCCAGGGGTGCATTCTCGAAGTCTACAGCCCGGAACAAACTTTGCGGCGCCCGCGTTGCGCCGATTTTCCTATTGCGCGAGATCGAGTAAGATACGCACCCCAATAATCTCGCCACATCACGAAAGGCGCACCGTTTTCCATGACCCAGTCGAGAGAAGCGGCCGAAGCGAATAGCTTTGCGGAGGCGTTCGAAGCGAGCCTCAACTTTAAAACTCCCGCGCAGGGCGAATTGCTGCGCGGGCAAATTGTCTCCATCTCCGGCGACGACGCGTTCGTCTCCTATGGCGGACCATCCGAGGCTGTGATGGCGACCGCGGAGCTGGATGGACTGGAGGTCGGCGATACCGTCGAAGGCACCGTCGTCCGCACAGCGCCTGACATCCGCATTTCGCGAAAGCTCGCGCGCGGAAAAGCATCCCTGGATCAACTGCGTCAGATTTACGAAGCACGGCTGCCGGTCGAAGCGAAAGTTGCCGCGCGTAACAAGGGCGGCTTCGACGTCAACATCGGGGGTCTTCGCGCTTTCTGCCCGCTATCGCAGATCGCGCTCGGCAAAATCGACAACCCCGACGCATTCATCGGTCAAGCGCTCGAGTTCCGAGTCACGGAACTCTCCGACGACGGCCGCCGCATCGTCGTCTCGCGCGCCGCTCTGCTGAAAGAACAAAACGCCGCGAAAGCGGAAGAAACGCGGAAAGCAATCGTGCCGGGCGCCGAGCTCACCGGCACAGTCAAAACCCTCACCCCTTTCGGCGCCTTCATCGACCTCGGCGGCATCGATGGCTTGCTGCATGTGTCGGAGATGAGCCGCCGCCGCGTGACCGATCCGAAAGATTTCGTTTCGGTCGGCCAGCAGGTGCGCGTGAAGGTGATCAAAGTCGAGAACGACGGAAAGCGGATCTCGCTTTCGATGAAGGATCAGGAGCCCGATCCGTGGGCCGATGTGGCCGATCGACATCCGGTCGGCTCGGCGTTCTCCGGAACGATAGTCCGTTCAACAGATTTCGGTCTGTTCGTCGAGCTCGAGCCTGGCATCGATGGTCTCGTTCACTTCTCGCAGCTTCCGTTCGGCGTGAAACAAGGCGATCCGTCGATCGCGATCGGCACCCACGTCTCCGGCTGGGTGCGCGAAGTCGATCCGGCGAAGAAGCGACTGTCGCTTTCGCTGCGCGAAGTGGCGGTCAGCGATCCGTGGGAGAACGTCCCGCAACGTTATCCGATCGGAAAAGTCGTGGAGGCCACTGTCGATCACGGCGGCGCGCCGGGGATCTTCGTGCAGCTCGAGCCTGGTCTCACCGGACTCATTCCGAACTCCGAGATCACCGTTCCGCCGGGGGCGGATCCATCGAAGGCATTTCAGTCCGGCGAAAAACTTCTCGTGCGCATCATGAGCGTCGATCCGCAGCGCAAGCGGATGTCGCTGAGTCACGAGGCCGCGAAGGCGGCGCTGGAGCGCGATGAATTCACGAAGTTCGCGGAAGAGCGCGCCGAGACCACTCCGGAAGGGGAGAGCGCCATGGCGCTGGCATTCCGCCGCGCTATGGAGAAGAAGAAGTAGACGGGTGATGGAGCCACGCCGGCTCGTCCGGCTCCAGGATGATCGGCATTCCTTTCGCGACGCCCCATCGGTGAATCCACGAGATGCCGTTCGGACCGGCGTAGCCGTCGGGTAGCGCATACGCCGGATCGCGCAATGCTTCGTCAACGGTGATGAAGCGATATCCGCGCCGCTCGAACAGGCGCAGGAGGTCATCGAGCATGTCGGCGTTGAGCGCGTTCATGTGCAACAGAAGAATGTGCGCGATTGGACGGCCGACGACTTCGCGCGTGCGCTTTTCAAGAAACGTCAGCGTCGATTCCATGTACGGGACGTACGCCTTCGCAACGCGCCCGGCGAATGCAGCATCTTTGCGATCGAGCGCGCCGGCGTACGCGTGTGCAAAAACCCAGTCCGAATTGTCGAGCGTCACGACGGCATCGGTGTAGTGCCGCCGTCGAAGAAAATTCGCGATCGTGTCGCGCGTTTGCACGGTCGTCCCGGAGTGCAGCATCGGGTAGCGAAAATAGCGCAGCGTTTTGCCATGCGCGGCGAGCACTTCGCGCAGCGGGGACTCGCCGCGAATGATGTCCTGTTCGAAATCCGCCACCGGCATCGTGTTGAGATCGCGGTGTGAAAAGGTGTGATTGCCGAGATCGTGTCCGGCATCCAGCCACGCGTTGAGCACCGCCTCGAGATCGCAAGTTTTCCCGGTGTTCACGAGACCGAGCGCCGGCGCATGATGGCGCTTCAGCGTTGCGAGCAGCTTCTGATTCCAGTGGAGCGCGTTGCAACCTTCCGTCGTTGGAAGCGCGACAGCAGGAATGTCATCGAATGTGAGGGCGACTGTCAGTGCGACCGCGGCGAGCATCCTCTGACTATAATCCCGTCCCCATGCGAGTTTTTCTGACGGGTGCAACTGGTTACGTTGGTGCGGCAGTCGCTGCAGCACTCCACGATCGCGGCCACGAGATCACTGCTCTCGTCCGTCCGGAATCCGAAGCGCGAGATTTGCGCGAGCGCGGCGCCGTCATCGTCGCGGGCGATCTGCGGACGCTTCCCGATCTTTCCGACGCGCTGAAGGGTCACGATGCCTACGTGCACACGGCGATGGGCCGGACGCGCGATGCAGTGTCGGAAGACAAAATCGCGGTCGATGTTCTGTCGCGTGCCGGCTTCTTCCTCTTCACGTCGGGAGTCTGGGTCCTCGGCCCGGGAAACTCGAATGAAGCGTCGAAGGTGAATCCGATTCCGCTCGTCGCGTGGCGTCCCGCGCACGAACAGTTGGCCCTCGCGACTGGAAAGTCAGCAGTTCTTCGTCCCGGCTGCGTCTACGGCGGCAAACAGAGTCTGCTGGCCGGGTGGTTTGCTGCTGCCGACCAGCGCAAGCCCCTGCACATCGCCGGCGACGGCAACAACCGCTGGGCGATGGTCAATCTTCACGACCTCGGGGATTGTTTCGTGCGCATCATCGAGCAGCGGGCAACCGGAGTCTTCCACGGAGTCGACGACACGCACGCGACGCTGACCGACTGCGCTCGCAGCGTGGCGCCCTCAGGAAAAATCGAGTACGGCGCGGCCGAGGGCCCCTTCGGTCAGGCGTTGACAATGGATCAGAACGTGTCGAGCGAGGCGACGCGGCGCAAACTCGGATGGGCGC
>JALYZI010000158.1 GCA_030948915.1 Acidobacteriota bacterium | reverse complement strand
TCCTCGGCCAGCCGCGCGCGTTCGATCGCCACGCCGACCTGCAGGCCAATCGTGCCGAGGAGACGGAGCTCTTCGCGCGTCAGACGGCGCATCGCGGGAGCCGTGATGTTCATGATGCCGAGTTGCTTGTCCTGAAACGACAATGGCACTGTCGCATGATGTGCGAGGCCATGGGTGAGGTCGTTCTGCCGCGCGCGCACGGCCGGCCGCAATCGCGAGCACTCCATCACGTCGACGTTGCGCGGCGTCAGCGATCCGTTGCGAAATTCTTCGATGCAGAGACACCACGATCCTGTCATGCGCACCGGCTCCTGAAGATACGGCGGCAAATTGCGCGCCGCCGCGCTGTAGATGTGGCCCGTGTCGGGATCGACCAGCCACACCCATCCGGTCTGCAGGTTGAGGACATCGGTGACGAGCTCGAGCGTGCGGTCGAGCGCCTCCTGCACCGTCGGCGCGCTGTTCAGCGCCTCGGCGATCGCGCCGACAATCTCGAGCTCACGGCGTGAAGAGCGGACGGCCATCCGCTAATCATAGAATCGTTGATGTGAAGCGGCTTCTAATCGTGCTTCTCTTCGCCGCGGCGGCCCACGCGCAAGAGCAGCGCTTCGCGAACATCGACGGTTTGAAAATCGGATATCGAACGTGGGGACAACTCAACTCCGCAAAATCGAACGCCATCCTCGTTCTCACCTGGTTTGGAGGAACGAGCGAAGGTCTGGCGGGTTGGATCGGGCCCGGAAACCTCTATGACGCATCGAAGTACTACATCATCGTCGTCGATGCGCTCGGCGACGGCGTTTCGTCTACACCGCCTGACTTCACGATGCGCGACATGGTGCGTTCGCAGCATGAGTTGCTGACACGCGAGCTGAAGCTCGATCATGTTTTCGCGGTCAGCGGATTGTCGATGGGCGGCATGCAGACCTTTCAGTGGGTCGTGTCGTATCCGACGTTCATGACGAAAGCGGTTCCGATCGTCGGCACGCCGAAACAGACGGCGTATGACCTCCTGCTATGGAAGACCGAACTGTCGCTGATCGATTCGCCGCTTGGAATCAAGGCGGCTGCCGACATCAATGAGATGCAACTGCACACGCCGGCCTACATCGCGACGCACACGAAGGACGTCGATGCGCTGATGAAGTCGCACGAGGAATCGATGCGGAAACTCGATCCACGCAACTATGCCGCGCAATTGCGCGCGATGATCGGACACGACATTGGATCGTACGATCCGATTCGCGCGAAGATGCTGGTGGTCACCTCGCAGCAGGACCACATGGTGAATCCGGCGCCGGCGGAGGAATTCGCACGCGCGACAAACTCGAAGCTGCTGATTCTGACGAGCGACTGCGGCCATCTCGCAACGGTGTGCGAAAAGGTGAAGTTGATCGACGCCGTCGCCCGGTTTCTGGCGGAACCGTGAGCCATTCGGAAGTGCCCACGCCACAAAGCCGAGTTCGCCTCGTCTGGGAGCTGTTCTTGCAGCAGCCACTCCCATGCGAAAACTCGCCATTTGTGTATTCGCTTTCGCTTTCTCGACACAAGCGTGGGCGCTGAATACCGACAATTTACTCGCCGTCATCGCGATGCCGCTGGCGGTGAACGCGGTGTCGAACGTTACCGGCGTATCGCAGACCGAGCTCGCGAATTTCGTCGCGACGCTCAACAACGCGAACGTTCCTCCGACGCAGATCGTGGAAGTCCTCCGCTACGTTCCGGTCGCACTGACCGCCGACAACGCGACGCAGTTCGTGCAATTCGTCCAGCAGAAGTCGACGCAGGGCGTGACCGGATCAGCGCTGGTGCCGGTCGTCGTGCAGCAGCTGCAGACGTTCTATCCTTCGCAGACACAGATCGTCGTCAGCGAACCGGCCCGCGTCAGCCGAATCCAGGCCGTGCCGCAAACCGTAGTCGTCGATCAGAATTTTGTTCCGGCGGTCGTCGTGACGCGCATGCATGAGCATCCGCACGGCGGACCTCCGGGACAGATCAAGAAACAGCTCGGATTGCAGACCGGCGCGGAAGTCGTCCACGGTGAGAAGGCGCCGGCGGTCGTCTACGTGCCTCGCAAAGAAGAGGATCACGGCCACAAAGGTCAGCAGGCTCCAATGATTTCGTCAGACAACGGGAATCACGACGATCACGACGATCACCGCGATCACGGCCACCACGGCGATAACGGCAAAGGTGGCGGCAAAGGCAAGGGACATGGAAAGGATTAATGCGATGAAGAAGATCTCGTTGATCATCGCCGCGGTGGCGCTGGTGTGGATGGTCGGATGCAAGAATCAATCGAACAGCACCGCATCGAACGCCACGTCGAGCGACAGCAATGTGTCGGCCGCGCAGCAGACCGGTCTCTCACCCGAGGAGCTGGGCGAGCTCGGAGCGAAAATCAAGAAGAACCCGAAGGACGCCGAGAAGCTGCTTTCGGAAAAAGGACTGACGGAGCAGCAGTTCGAGCAGGCCGTGCGAAAGGTCTCCGAGAGTCCGGATCAGTCGAAGCGGTACGCCGAGGCGTATAAGAAAGCGAGTTAGCGCCGCTACGGCTTCAGAAGAATCTTCCCGATCGTTCTTCTTTCCTCGAGCAGCCGATGCGCCTCGGCCGCACTGCGCAGCGGCAACTCGCGATCGATGTGGATGCGCAGCTTTCCGCTGCGGATCCAGTCGAACACCTCGCCGGCTCGCCACAAGAGTTCCTGACGGTCGGCGGTGTAGTGCCCGAGACTCGGGCGCGTGATGTAGATGCCGTTTTTTGCGAGCCGCAGCGGATCGAACGGCGGCACCGCGCCGCTCGACTGTCCAAACAGCGCGAGGAGTCCACGCCGCGCGACGCAGTTGAGACTCTTGTCGAATGTCGTCTTGCCGACGGAGTCGTAGACGACATTCACGCCCTTGCCGTCCGTCAGCCGCATGACTTCCGGCTCGAAGTCCTGATCCTTGTAGTTGATGATGTCGTCCGCCCCGGCTTCCTTCGCGATTCGCGCTTTCTGCTCAGTCGAAACTGTCGTGAGCACGCGCGCACCGCGCATTTTCGCGACCTGAATCAACAGCCCGCCGACGCCGCCCGCCCCGGCGTGGACGAGCGTGGAGTTGCCGCGGTCCATCGGATATGTCGACACCGCGAGATAGTGCGCTGTCATCCCCTGCAACATCGCTGCGGCGGCAGTCTTGAAATCGACACCATCGGGAATCGGCACGAGCATCTCGGCGGCGACGATCGCGTACTCGGCGTACGCGCCGCGCGCCATCGCATACGCGACGCGATCACCTTTTTTGACGACTGTGACGCCCGGGCCGCCTTCCTCCACCACTCCCGCGCCTTCTGAACCGGGGACCAGCGGCAGCGGGAGTTTGTACAAGCCGGTGCGATGGTAGACGTCGATGAAATTGACGCCGATCGATTCGAGCCGCACCAGCGCTTCGCCAACTTTCGGCTTCGGCTTTTCGATCTCGACGAATTCGAGGACATCCTGCCCGCCGTGCTCTTTCACCTGGATTGCGTGCATATTGACGGCAGATTCTAAACGTGATTCGCGTCACTATGGTTTTCGTCCGGGGCATGTCTCCTGCTTTCTCTCTACAGTCATGGAGACCTATACACGGCAACGGAAAATCCAGCGCGTCACGTTGAAGCAGCCGGTCCCGGCAGTGACCCACGGGGAGCGCGCATACGTGGTTGATGCTTCTGTGCATGGCGTGCGGCTGTCGCATCAGGGCCTCTTCTCGCAGGGCACAAAGCACGACGTCGAATTCGAGTGGGATGGCAAACCGATTCGTTTCGTCGGAGCGGTCCGCTGGACGCGCGCCGAACGGGAGGCCTCCCGCAGCGTCTACCAATCCGGAATCGAGATCGCAGACATCCGAACGGACTCTGAAAGCGCATTGCGTGGCCTGGTCGAGCATTGCGTCGAACGCGCACTCGATGAGCAGAAAGCCAACGCCAGGGGCGTTCCGCCACTGGCCGGCAGCTTTGTGCAAAGCCACCAGGGCCAGCTCTACACACGACACGAATTCGTGCATGGCGTGTGGCGCAAGATGACCACAACGGACTCGCGGCAACCGCATTCCGGGTTCACGGTTCCATCAACGGAGTCGCGACCGCAGGTCGAGATGTTGCGCGCAGCTTACGAAGTCGCCGACGCATCGATGCGTCAGGTCATTCGCCGGCTCGCGGAGATCAGCATCGACGACAACTCGCCATCGCGCCGCTACACGCCGTAACGGTCAGAGACGGACCATCGGCCTGAATTCAGGTTTTTTTCGCGCCTTTGTTTCCTGCTCGAACGCGTAAGCGAACTTGATCAGTGCCGGCTCGCTCCACGCGCCCGCGAAGAACGAGATGCCGACCGGCAATCCGAACGCCTGACCGGCCGGCACGGTGATGTGGGGATAGCCTGCAACCGCGGATGCGGTCGAGAAACCGCCGGTAAAGTGATCGCCGTTGACCAGATCGGTCGGCCATACCGGTCCACCGGTCGGCGCGATCATCGCGTCGAGCTTGTGCTTCTTCAGCGTCGCGTCGATTCCGTCCGCGCGGGACATCTTGTGGTTCTTCGCGAGGGCCTTCTTGTACGCGGCGTCGGTCAGCGGTCCTTTCTTCTGCGCGCGTTCAAACAGCTCCTGGCCGAAGTACGGCATCTCGCGATCGCGATTCGCCTCATTGAACTTGATGAGGTCCGCGAGCGTGCGCGTTTTCACGTTCAGTCCGAGGCCACCGAGGTATTTGTTGAGGTCCGTTTTGAATTCGTAGAGGAGAACGTCCAACTCGCTGTTGTCGTATTTGCCGGTCGTTGCCATGTCGGCGGGGTCGATGACGGTCGCTCCGAGATGCTTGATGACAGCGATGGCTTCCTTCATCAGCGCGTCGGTGGCGTCGTTGAAGCCGAAATACTTTCGAGCGACCCCGATGCGCGCGCCGCGCAGGCCATTCGGATCGAGCGACTGCTTGTAATCGATCTTTTTCTCCGCCAGCGCGCCTAACAGAATCGCGGCGTCGGTGACGGTGCGGCACATCGGCCCGGCCGTGTCCTGGCTGTGCGAGATCGGAACGATTCCGGCGCCGCTGATCAGACCGAGGGTCGGCTTGATGCCGACCAGCGCAGATGCCGACGAAGGACACACGACCGAACCATCGGTCTCCGTCCCGACGCCCACCGCCGCGAGATTCGCCGCGATTCCCGCTCCCGTTCCGGAGCTCGAGCCGCACGGATTGCGGTCGAGCACGTACGGATTCCTCGTCTGCCCTCCCCGCCCGCTCCACCCGCTCGTCGAATGGGTCGATCGAAAATTCGCCCATTCGCTGAGATTCGTTTTGCCGATGATGACCGCGCCGGCGTCGCGCAGTCTCTTCGCGACTGCCGAATCGCGCGCGGCGATCGCGTCCGCCAGCGCGAGCGAGCCGGCCGACGTGTGCATGCGATCGCCGGTGTCGATGTTGTCTTTGATCAGGACCGGGATTCCATGCAGCGGACCGAGGCGCGTCGAAGCGCGGTCCATCGTGTCGGCGATGGCGAGCGCATCGGGATTGATCTCGATGACAGCGTTGATGGCCGGCCCGTGTTTGTCGATCGCATCGATTCGACCGAGATACGCTTCAGTCAGCTTGCGGGACGTGAATCGACCGCTGCGCAATCCTTCCTGCAGCTCGCCGACGGTGATCTCATCGAGCTCGAACGGCGGCGGTGCCGCGTTAGGCGCCGGACCATGATCCGGCGGCATCGGCTGCGGTGATTGCGACTGCTGCGCGAGAAGAGCGCCTGCGGTGCCGAGCCCAGCCAATCCAAGGAAGTGTCTGCGATCGAAAATCATCGAACCCTCCGTTGACGGCGAAGTAAATCACACTGCCACGGACGGATCGGTTTTGCAGCAACAGGGCTTACAGACTCTTGTTCGCCTCGTTGTTGTTCTCGTTCGACTCCCGCGGGGAGGCAGACGTTACTTCTGCCCTTTGTCGAGATGAAACAGGTGAATCATGCGGTGGAGAAATGGCGCAAGGAGGACACCCGAGGCGCCGATGAAGAACAGGCCTGCGAAAAGGGCGTAGATGCCCGCAAAGAGTTTGGCGCCGCTTGTGCGCAGCTCGTGGACCGGGCCCATTCCGCCGAGAATCATCGACGCCTCGAGAAATGCATCAAGCCACGGCAATCCGCTGATCCAGTGATATCCGCTCATTCCGATCAAGAGCGCAGCGGCGACGGCCACGATAACAAACCCACCGTGTTGCGCGACTCGCGATGCGAATTGACGCGTCGTCAGCAGTTTGTCGGAGCGGCGCTCGTACATGACAAGATTCGCGGTGCTTGCGAGCCATTCGTCTTCTTCGCCATGGCGCACCGCTCATCGAGGAGGATATCGCTGATCCGACGCCGTGGTCAGGCGAAGTGCTGATCGAGATCCGCGCCGCCGGAATCTGTCACAGCGACGGGCACTATCGATCCGAGCCGGGACGCGTCCCTCTCCCTCGAACGCTGGGACACGAGATCGCGGGTGTGATCGCGGGAACCGATCAACGCGTCGCGGTGCACTACCTGCTCGCAAACGGCGACATGATCGGCAAAGAGGTCGACGGCGGATACGCGGAGAAGATCGCCGTGCCGGCCGAGAACGCGATCCCGATTCCCGATCACATTTCTTTCGAGCAGGCTGCGATCATGATGTGCTCCACGGCGACGGCGTATCACGCGCTCCGCCTCGCCTCCTTCCAACCCAACGAACTGCTCGGCATCCTCGGATTCGGCGGACTCGGAATCTCCGCGCTGCAGCTCGCCCGTCACCTGGGCGCGGCCGGCATCTACGTCGCCGAACGCGTTCCCGAGAAGTTGGCGCTGGCCGCCGAGATGGGCGCCGTCCCCGGACTGCCGGAAGGAATCGACGTCGCGCTCGATTTCGCCGGAAAGGCTGACCTTTGCCTCGAAGCTCTGCGAGCGCTGACGCCCGGAGGACGATTGATGCTTGTTGCGATCAATCTGCGCGACATGCGGTTGGATCCATACGCCGACGTCCTGACGAAGGAGCGCCGCATCATCGGATGCTCCGATCACACGCGCGCGGAGCTGATCGAGTTGATGCAGATGCAGCTCGATCTGTCACGCGCGATTACTCGGCGCGTGCCGCTGCAGGCGGATGCGATCAGCACCGTGCTCGATGAGCTCGAGCGAGGAACGCCGCACATGCGTACGGTCGTTAGAATAGAGTCCTGAGTCCTGAGTCCTGAGTCCTGAGTCCTAAGAGTCCTGAGTCTTTCGGAACTTCAGGACGAAGTCGTAGTCGTGCTGCGCGTCGTAACGACATCCGTCCGACCGCGACCCGTCAGACCGAAAAGGCCGAGAAGACCGAGGAGTCCGAGGAGTCCCCAGTTGAATCCGTGCTGTTCGGGTTCGGTCTGAGTTGTCGTCTCAGTGGTGCTGACCGGAGGTACCGTCGATGTGTCGGGCGCGTACGTGGCGGTCGTCGAAGGTGCCGCTGTGCCGACGACAGTACCGGTCGGAAACGTCGTCATGGTCGTTCCCGTGACGGCCGTCCCGCTGGCGGCGGTGGTTGTGGTGTTTGTGGTCGTGATCTTCTTCAGTTTTCGCGGACGTGGGGCGTGCGGCGCAGTCGTCGTAGTGTCCGTCGTGTCGGTGGCCGACGCCGTCGTGTCGGTCGTTGCGGTCGTCGATGTTGCAGTCTGCGTTTGAGCGAAAAGACTCGTTCCGACGCACAACAAAACAACAGCCAGAGCAGATGTTCGCATGTCGGTACCCTCCTCCGCAGGTCGCGCGAAGCAAGGTTCAGGCCGCCAGCGGCAGCACCAACGGTTCGTCGTCCCAGCATGAGATCCAGAACCAGATCTTCAGGTCTTCAGTGCGGATGCATCCAGAGACAGTTTTCATGAAACACCTCAGACCGCCGAGGCGATGACGACGTAGCGGAGGGGGCCGCCCGGGCGGATCGCGTCGAACGGAAAACACGTGATGAGCGTGAGGATCCGTCCACGTGATGGCTCGAGTACTGAGATATCGGTCTTGTTTGCGATGCGGCGTTCGAGAACGCGATAGCGGATCGACTTGCCGTCGCGAGTCTGCAGGACGATTGCGTCGCCGACTTGGACATCGCGCAGCACGGCGAACTGCGTGTCGCGATGCGCGGAGATGACGCAGTTTCCGATCGACTCCGGCGACGCCGTTCCGTCGACGTGGCCAGGGCCGAACGCCATCGTGCGTCCGCTCGCTCCGGCCAGCACGATGTAGCTTCTGTGCTGGCGGGGAAAGTCGATGCGTGCAACCGGCCACGTGTCGGCCCATCCCCACGGCTTCACGCCCTGTTCGCCGTGGAGCGTTCGCGCCCACGCTCGTTCGAGCAGCACTTGCGCAAGCTGCGCTTTCGCAACGATCAGGGCACCACGAGCGAAGCACAGCGCGCCGGCGACCGCGAACGAACCGATGAGGACGAGGCGCTTCATGATCAGATCTCAGGTATCAGTATCAGGCGTCAGGCGTCAGGCGTCAGTTGCGGAGCGCGACGATCGCTGCGCACCCCAGCAGAATTGCGCCAGTCAATATGTACAGCGGCGCGGGAGTCGCGGTTCCCGGCAGCGATCCGTCGACGCCGCCCCAGCCTTGCGGGAGATTCACCGGCACCGCGCGCGTCTCGCAGTTCTGCAGCGGAACTCCCGACGGAGTGTGATCGACCGCCACCAGACTCGTGTACTGACTGACCAGGTGATGCGCCAGCGCGAGCTCGACCACCTGTTGCCTCGCGTCGCCTTCGCCATCCGTCAGCGCTTCGATCTTCCTGCGCGCCCACAATCTTCCGATTCCCGATTCTTCCGACGTGACCTCGAGATTGTGCACGTCATTCCACTCTTCGCTTCCGCGTTTCGCGGATGCGATCACGCGTCCGGCAGGCTTCGAGAACTTCACCGCCACCACCACCGGCTCGCCGGCATAGAGATCGGGAATGCGCTGAGGCCACATCTCGACCGCCGGATCATCGAAGCGCAGCTCGACAGTGGTGAGCACCGGACTCTCGAGCTTTTCGAAAAGTGCCGTCATCTTCTCCTGCATTTCGTTCGGGCTGCCGATGTAGGTGAACGTTCCGCGACCGAAGCGGGCGGCGTCGCGCATGAAGTGCGAGTTAGGCGCAGCGCCGATCCCCACCGTGAAGAGGCGGCTGCGGCCGAGGTGTGATCGGATGAAGGAGAAAAGCTGGGACTCGTTCCCGACCTGGCCGTCGGTCATGAAGATCACCTGGCGCACGACATTCTCATTCGGCGAGGGATCGCGCAGCGCCGCCTCCAGCGCCGGCAGCATCTCCGTGCCGCCGTCGGCGTGCAGCGCGTCCACCCACCGCTTCGCGTCGACGACGTTTCCCGCGGTCGCAGGACGCGCATCTGTCCACAGGACGTGCGTGTCTGAATTGAATTCAATAATGTTAAATGTATCTGTTAAATCTAGACGATCGATCGCGAGCAACAGCGCCGATTTCGCTTCATCGATCGACGGTCCACCCATCGAGCCGGACGTATCGATGATGAGAATGGTTTCCTTCGGCAAACGCGCTCCACGGCGAACGGCCGGCGGAACAATCATCAACAGCGCGTAGTCGTTTTCCGTGAAGAGCGCCGATCGCGGCTGGCCTCCGAGGTCGGGCTGCCATACGAGCTCGAAATCGTGGTCGGCGGCGACGTCACCAAGCAGCGTGATCTTGTATCGCGAGCCGCTGACGACCGTCGTATCGATCTTGTGATACGTGCTCAGAACTTGACGCAGCGAGAAACCCGAGTCGAGATCGACAGTGAGATGGATGTCGCTCTTCTGCGATCCGGAGACGGTGCCGGCGGTATCAGTCGGAACGGCGGCCGACATCATCGGCGTATTGCGCGGCATGTAGCGCGGACCGACGGTCATCGGAAACCGCAGCCGGAACGCTCCGTCTTTGTAATCGACGTTCTGCTGATACGCGATCGCGATCGTGACGTTCTCTCCCGGGCCGATGTTCGCGATCGCAACCGTGAAGAGGTTCGGGCGCTCCTGCGTCAGCAGCGAAGCCTTCTTCCCTTCTCGTTTCGCTTTTTCGTACGTCTTCTTCGCGTCTTCTTTTTCTTTGATCTCACCTTCGATCACACGATTGCCGATTCTCATCCGCAGCGTGTCGACGGCCGAATCCTCCGGCAACGGAAACGCGTAGATCGCCTCGACGCACGACGACCCGGGATTGAGGAATCGCTGCGTGACTTCGCCGCGAAGAATCAGCCCGCGCACGCGAAGTTCGACGTCAGTCTCGACGGTTGGCGCCGCAACGTAGACGCCAGGCTGGTTTGTCTTCAGCAGCAGCGCCCCGCTTTTCACCTCGTCGAGGGTGACCTGCGCGGAAGCGGCAATCGGGATCAGAAGAATGATGAGAACCGCGAGCTTGCGAATCATGGCCTGTGCCTCCGATGACCAAGATCCGTCCGCGGTGTGGCGTGGCGGCGACTGCTTTGGGGAAAGATCGCGGAGCGAATGTGGCGGGAAAAAGGCGAGTCCTGAGTGCTGAGTCCTGAGTCCTGAGTAAAACTGGCCATCTCAGGACTCAGGACTCAGGACTCAG
>JALYZI010000105.1 GCA_030948915.1 Acidobacteriota bacterium | reverse complement strand
CGAACGGTGAGATCGACGCGTTCGTGCAGAGCGTCGGCACAGCGGCGTCCCTTCGCGGAACGGCGACCGCGCTGAAAAAACACAACCCAAAGCTGAAGATCGTTGCGGTCGAACCGGGCGAATCGTCCGTGCTTCTCGGCGGTCAGCCGGGCGCACACAACATCGAGGGCGTCGGCATCGGCTACACGCCGCCGCTGTGGGATGCGTCTCTCGTCGACGAGATCGTCGCCGTGAAAACGGACGATGCGAAGGAGATGGCGCGACGGATCGCGCGCGAGGAAGGAATCTTCGCGGGAACGTCGTCGGGGGCGAACGTCATCGCCGCGATTCGAATCGCCGAGCGGCTCGGTCCCAAAGCGAAAGTCGTCACGCTGATGGTCGACTCGGGCTTGAAGTACCTGAACACCGATGTGTACAGAAGCTCGGGTGCAGTCGCTTAGGACGTCACGATCAGCGGGATCGGGAAGTGACGAATGCGAGCGGCGAGGATTTCCGCGATCGGCACAACAGCAGATACTTGTCGGTGTCCGTAATGTCGAAGCCCGGCTGCCGGCAGGCGCTCGGTTGCCACACGGGAACCAGAACGAGATGTTGTTGCGCAGCCGGGGCCGGATAGGGTCCGCGCGGACCGACCTGCCTGATCGCGCCGCCGCCATAAAACGAGCTGATGGTCGGACTGAAAAGCGCGATAGTGGTCAGATCGCCGCCGACGATCTGCTGTCTGGTCGCGGTTCGCGACACGCGCATCAACGGACCGCGGAGTGCCTGATCGAAATGCGGCACCACCGCAAATGACGCGACCATCAGCGCAGTGCAGTTGAGCGCAGCCGAGGTCGCGATGACGCTCCACCCACCTGCCGCCCGCGTTCTCATTTTTCTCAGGAAGCTTCGCTGCTGCACGATCTGCAGCGCGAGCGCCACCGCAATGCAGCCGAGACCCAGCCGGACTTGAAGAGGCCAGGGCTCGGTGACATTCAACAGCGTTCGCGAGCGCAAAGACGTCAGCAGCGTTTCGCCGAGGAGATCCAGGCCGAACGATCCCGCCAGCGCGGCGATCGCTAAGGCGCCGGTGGCGGCCATCCCGATCGTCGCGATGGCGGACCCGAGCCGTCCGATTCCGCGCTCGTCCGGCGACATCGCGGATGCGCGCACCATCAGAACGCACAGACTCAGAGACACGGCCGGCCACAGCGGCCACGTGTAATTCGGCAGCTTCGTCGCGAGCAGCGAGATGAAGAGAATCAGCGCCGCCGACCACGACAGCGGAAAGCCCCATCGCGAGAATGTCAGACCGCCCTTCGATTTCGCGAACAGCGCAACGCACGCGAATGCGACCGCAGGCCCCGCCATGAACAGAAGAAGCAGGTAGTAGAAGACCGGCCCGCCATGCCCCTGAAGCGTGACGGAGCCGCGAACGAAATGCTGCCGGATGAGGAACTCGCGCAGGAACGGCAGTCCGATCGACCGATAAAAAAATGCAAAGACCGCACACGACAGCGCGGTCGCCAGCGCAAACGCCGGAAAGACTCCCCTGCCTGCGCGCAAAAGACGGCGACCGATGGCGCGCGGCGCGAGCTCGCGCTCGGCGAGCGCGGACAGGACCTCGTGCGCGCCCACCGCGATTGCCGGAAGAACAATTCCGATGAGTCCTTTGACTGCGACCGCCAGCGCCATCGCGACGGCGGCGATGACGGTTTCGCTGACGGTGAGCTCGAGTGCTTCTCGCCGCCGGAGCATCGCCGCGGTGAGAATCAGCAAAACGACAGTCAGAAAAAATGTGAGCATCGGGTCGAGCAGCACGCTGGTGACCTGCAACATCGGAAAGAGGGCCGCACCAAACGCAACGACCGGAAGCACGGCGGAAAGAAATCCGCGCCGGGCGGGAGAGGCGCCGAAGGCAGCGGCGTACAAACGCGCACGGCGACGCCAGAAGAGCGACAGAAGCGTCAGCGTGAGGACCGAGAACACGAGGCTCGGCGCACGGCAGGCGACTACGCTGACTTCCGGCGACGGACCATCGATGATGCGGCTCGACACCACGATCGTCCAGACATACGTCGGCGGCTTCTCGTAAAACGCGCGTCCATCCCAGGTGAGTGCGAAATATTGATGCGACGCTTTCATCTCTTCGGCAAGGCGCCGATAGAGCGCTTCATCGAAATCGAATGTGGGCGTCTGGAACGCCAGCAGGACCGAAGTTCCAACCATGAGGGCGAGCACGATCGGGATCAGGACTCGCTCGCGCCAGCCGGCAGAACTGTTCACGTGTACACATTAATGCTAATCAGATGAACCCGGGATGAAGCCACGTTCATGTGGGCTTTATCTGCCGTCTGCTAACTCCATGCATGTGACAACGCTTCGGACCCTTTCCGCACTCGCCCTTCTCCTCGCGACCTCGGCCGGCTGTTTCAGCGGGCGCCAGGCTACCTCCGATGACGCGCGGATCTCCGACGAAATCCGCGGCGCTCTGCATACCGATCGTATCGACGAGGTGACGGTCGACGTGGCGAACGGCCATGTCAGGCTGTCGGGCAGCGCGACGGCGGAGCAGATTGAGCGCGCGGTCTTCGACGCCGAACGCGTCGACGGCGTGCGTTCCGTCAAGAGCACGATTCGCGCGTCTCACGAAGTCGAGGGGATCCGCCGGAACCACGGCGGGTAGTCGGTGACGAGTCCGTCGGCGTCGACTGTGATCGTGTAATCGCCTCCGCCGCTGTAGGCGTAGCGCAGCGCGTCGATGCGGCGATAGCGCTGCTGCATGCGCGACACTTCGAGCTCGGGAGGCTTGATATAGACGACGGCGATCACGCGTTCTTCGCCGATCGGAATCTGGAGCCGGCGGATCGGCAGCGTGTTGGTGAAGGGCGTGGCGGCGATGTCGATCTCGGTGCACTCGCGGAGGTCGTGGCGCTCGTCGCGGTTCACGCGCCATTCGGGGCCGCTGCGACGGATCTCGAGGCGGCGCTGCCCGCAGACGATCTCAGCGCGCTCGAAGTTCCATCGCGCGTCGCAATCGATCGAGTAGCGCAATCCGAACTGCTCGGCGCCGATCACGCTTTCCGCGCGGATGCGGCCACCGCTGTCGGTCAGCGTGAGATGTTCGATCGCGCGCTGGTAGAGCGATTCCCAGACGACTTCCGACATTTGCGGCAACGATTCTAAACTCGCTGCATGAAGCGAGTGGCGGTCATCGCGATTTGTGCGGCAGCGCTCATCGCGATTCTGGTCCTGATGCGGAGGCCGTCGAATGCGCGGACTGGTCGACGGACCAGAAGATTCTCGCGACGGCGGCGATTCGCGGCGATCTCGTGGAGATCCGCAATGTGCGGAACTTTCGATATCGGAGCGAGACCGACTACACGCCGGCGTACGAGACGCGCACGTACGATCTACGAAAGCTCGATTCGGTCTGGTTCGTGGTGGAGCGGCGTTTCGCGGAGAGAAGACCGAGATGCCGTTTTATCCGCATGGTCAGCCCACGCCGCGGCGCATGACAAGTTGGCATTACGACGTCTGCCACGGCGTCATCGGTTGCGAGAAATTCATCGTTCGACTGTCGATCACACCGGCGTCGAGCAGCCCCACCGCTTCACTGTAGATCTGACGGTTCCGATGCGCGAGACCGATCCGTAGGACGATCCGTCAGGTGCTCAGTGTCGCCGTTGCTTGATCGCCGTTGATGACGACCGTCAACTTTCGAAACGGCCGTCGCCCGCGCACGGGCACTCTTTCTTCATGGTGTTTCCCGTCGATGGTTGTCCAGACAACTGTCACCACATCCGGCACTTCGATCAGGACACCGCCCTGCACGGATTCTGCGTTGGGGATCAACACACCACCAAGCGAGGTGAAGGTCCCGTATTTTATGGCGACGTCATTGAGGTCTGTCGATCCCGTATTGAGCAGAACGATTGAGTACTCCGGCCGCTGATCTACTCCGCATGAGAGCACCAGCCCCGCCACGATCGCGTACATCAGCGACAACAGCCGCGATCTCATTTCCATTGGTAATAGATCTTGCGGTGATATCGCCAGCCAAGCTTGCGGTACATGATATCTAGGAACTCCTCGCCTGCTCCAGCTGAGTAGTGTAC
>JALYZI010000096.1 GCA_030948915.1 Acidobacteriota bacterium | reverse complement strand
CTACTTTATTCGGTAAAGTAGAATTTCCAGACCTGACCCTACTTAGTAACGGATCAGCAGCGGAAGATCGGGGCGGAAGTCTTTTCTCCTTCCCTGCTCGCCCTTGTCGAATGTGACTTCGACGGCCCATGCGTCGCCGCGATCGAGCTTCAGGACGCCCTGTTTCTCCAACCAGGGAAGTGCTTCGACAGCTCGATAGTCCTTCGGCGCGATGAGGCCAATGGCAGTGATGTTCTTCACACCGATCGGATGTTGCATCGCCCGGGCTTCCTGACCGGTCGTCGCGGGGTGGACGGAAAGCGATGGACTCGTTGCATCGTCGCGCGTCACCAACATTACCATCGCCGTTCCGGGTGCCATCCACGCCGGGCTGATCGACCACGTCGGGAATGGAATCGGATCGTCGGACACGCGGTGCATCACGATGCCGATCGGACTCCAGCCGCTTGTTCGCCACAGCTTGCGTTGACGAAACTTCTCGGCGGCGCGCTCCATCCCGCGATTGATCGGTACGGTGGGATCGGGCCACATCAATTCGAGAAAAGAATTGTGGAACTCGACCATGATCGACGCCGTTCCCTGGCCGTCGTGCTTGTTCACCTCGGGAGCGATCCGGAATCCTGCTTTTTCGAGAATTGCGCGTTCCGGCGCATCGCTAGAGACGACGATCCAAAGGTGGTCGAATTGAACCGTTGCTGCCAGGAGGAGTGCGGCGATCACAGTTTGAGTACGAGATCCGTCATGTCGTGCTGGTTGCCATCCGGATCTGTCCCGTACTGGGGAATGACGAACGACTCGAATCCGAGTTCCCGAAGGGTCTTGACAGCGTCCGCTTCCAGGTCGGAGATCACCATGCAGTTGAGATGTCGGAGACCGCGCTCGCGCGCGACGTCGATGAAGTGATTGACCATCGCAGTACCGAGGCCGACGCCGCGGAAATCGGGATCGAGCATCCATCGGATTCGCCCGACGAGCCGCAGGGGACCGCCGTGCCGGCGATGCAGCGTTGCGTCGGCGACCACGCGATGTCCGTCGACCGCCAGGATCGGGAATGTTTTCGCGTAGTCGATGTCGCGGCCCCACGCCTCGACGGTCGAGCGATTGTCGATCGGGTCCCACGCGAAGCGGCGGTACTCGATCGGCAGGCGATGAAAAAAATCGTAGAGCGGGCCAACGTCTTTGTCAGTAAACGGCCGGAGAAGAACTCGACGGCCGTCGCGCAGGACAGCCTCCTGCGGATAGCGATTCACGCGGCGAGGATATCACCGCCCTTCCTCCGCGCCGGGCGGAGCAGCGCCGTATACGTGACGATCGTGCGTCACGAGATCAAATGGCTGAATGGCGGGATTGGCCGGATATCCGCGATGGACGGCCTGACACTGGTAGCAGACGATCACGTTCTTCACCAGGCGCCAGACGACGTAGTCGAGAATCGTTACGCCCAGGAGTGAGAGCCCATAGGTCCACGGGACGAAAATCGAGCCGAGGACAACGAGCGCGATACCGGTCTTGCGGTTGAAATCCTTCTGGAAGTAGAGCTGATCGTGTCCGCACGCGGCGCATCGGACGATGATTGTTGCATCGGGCGGAGCGACGACCGTATTGGATGTGCCGCATCGCTCGCACGGCCGCGCTGTCTCGCCCGATTCGCGCGCGAGCCGCGCGTCACATTTCGGACAGAGAAAGTGGACTGAGGCCAACTAGCGCGCGCGTTCGATGTACCGGTTGTCGCTCGGGTCGACGATGATCTCTTCGCCCTCGGTCACGAACGGCGGAACCAGCACCACGACGCCATTTTCGAGCGTGGCCGGTTTGTAGGAAGCTGACGCCGTCGCGCCGCGCATCATCGGCTGCGTCTCGAGGATCTTCGCCTTGACGGTCTTCGGCAGTTCCACGCCGATCGGCCGGCCTTCGTAGAACTGCACTTGTAGTTTCAAGCCGGGCGCGAGCCACGATGCGGAGTCGCCGAGGTCTTCGGCGGATATCTCAATCTGCTCGTAGTTCTCGGTGTTCATGAAGTGGTGCTCGTGACCGTCGGAGTAGAGGAATTCCATCTCGTGCTGATTGATGAACGCCTGCTCGATTTCATCCTGCGAGCGGAACCGGTGCTCGAACTGGTTTCCGGTGCGGAGATTCCGCAACTTCACCTGCACCATCGCGCGGAGATTTCCGGGCGTGTGGTGATGGTACTCGAGGACTTTGCAGAGGTCGCCGGTGAAGAGCACGACCATGCCTTTCCGCAGATTTGTAGCCTGCATGCGCGAACCCCAAACGGCTGATTCAGCGAACCTTATTCCAGATGGGGTCAGGCCTTTGGTTTTCGGTTTTTTCTACCTGTTGTGGAGAAAACGCCAACGCAAGGGTGGGACATACGAACTTTCCACCATGCGTAGAAAAAACCGGAAATCGAAGGCCTGACCCCATCATGCCTCCAGAACGCGGATCGGCAGGACGATCGCCTGAAGGCCGTCGAACTGGAGCCGCCGCTGGATGGCATTCGGCGTTTCGTTGTGCAGGAGACGGTAGTACCACTTCTCATCGCGGAAGATCAGCTTGCCCATGAAAAAGATCGCGCGCGGATACTCCTCCGCGATCTGCTTGCAGACTTCCGTGACGCTGGCGACGGCTTCCGTTCCCATCGCGATGCGGTAGTCGGCCGCCATTCCCTGACTGCGCGCCCATTCGACGTATCTTTCGAGGTTCGCGCGCGTCTCCGCCTCGAGCCTCTCGATTTCCTGCGATCCCTTGAACGTTCCCGAATCGACAACGGCCGCGCTCACAAAAATGAAGTTCTTGAACATGCCTGGGAACAGCCGATGAATCGACAGCACTTCGTGCACGCCGAATCCTGAGAACGACTTGACCATGATGACGGCCGTCGGCGCCTTTGGGTCGAGCTGCCTCGGCGCTTGTGCGCCCGCCGCCGGTGGAAGAGTCGTGAGAACGTCGTCGAGGCTCCGCAAGCCGGCACGCACACGCTCGTAGTGTTTGTGAATCGAGAATGCGATCGCGATGAGGACGCCCGTGATGACGACCGTGATCCAGCCACCGTGACTGAACTTCTCGAAAATCGTGACGAGCAGGATGCTCACGCACATCACGAAGCCGATTCCGTGGATCGCGAGCCGTCCTTTCCATTTCCGCTCGCGACCGCGCTCCTGAATCCAATGCTTCGACATGCCGAGCAGCGAGAGCGAGAACGTGATGAAGACGTTGATGGAGTACATGACGACCAGCGTCGTGACCTCGCCGCGCGCGTAGAGAAGTGCGGCAAGTCCCGCCAGTCCCATCATGAAGATTCCGTCCTGAGTCACGAGGCGGTCGGACAGCTGCGAGAAACGATGCGGCATCCAGGAGTCGATGGCCATGTTCGAAAGGATTCGCGGACCATCGAGAAAGCCTGCCTGCGCCGCGACGAAAAGCAGCGCGGCTTCGGTCACCAGCGTGAAGATGACGATCCACGTTCCCATCCGCCACCCGCCGAAGAGGTTCTGCAGCAGGACGGCATTCATCGTTTTGCCGGCGACGGGATGCGAGTTCGTGAGCAGATACCCGAACATGATTCCGCCGGCCGTGAACGCCAGTGAGATGGCCATGAGGCTCATCGTCTTCTTGGCAGTCTGCACGCGCGGCTCGCGCAGCATCGAGACGCCGTTCGAGACAGCTTCGATTCCGGTGTACGTGCCGCCGCCCATCGAGTACGCCCGCAGGACGAGCAGCAACAGTGGAATCCATCCCATGGCGTTTGCCGTGGCGCGGAAGTCACGATGTGCGTCGCTGAAAATCTGTGGCATCGCGCCGAATCGCGTGCCGATCGCGTAGACGATCAGGATCACGTGCATGATCAGAAACGCGACGAAGATCGGTGCGAGGAAGTTGACCGATTCCTTCACGCCGCGCAGATTCAGGACGACCAGAAACGCGATGACCGCGATCTCCATCCACAGCTTGTAATGCACCATCGAGACGGGGAGAAACGAAAAAATCTGATCGCAGCCGCTGGCGATCGAAACCGTGATGGTGAGCATGTAGTCGACGAGCAGTGCGCATCCGGAGACCACCCCGACGCGATTTCCGAGAAGCTTCGTCGCGACGAGATAGCCGCCCCCGCCGCCCGGGAAGTATTCGATGAGATTGGCGTAGGCGGTGGAGATCACCGCGATCGTGATTGCAGTCATCGCGGTCAGAAGGATCGCGAGATGGCTGTGCGGCCCGAGGGCTTTGTAGGCTTCTTCGGGACCGTAGGCTGACGATGACAGCCCGTCGGCGCCCAGGCCCACCCACGCCAGAAACGCGATCAGCGTCGTGTGCCGGAAAATCTCCGGATCGCTGACGTTGCGCGCCTTTCCGATGACGATCCGGCGCAGGCGCCGGATCCTGGTCTCTTCGCCTTCGTGTTTCTCCACGTTTTTACATCTCGATCTGCGCGCCGAGCTCGATCACCTGATTGGGTGGAAGCGCGAAGTACTGCGACGCGCTGCTGGCATTGCGCGACATCCAGACGAAGAGCTCATCACGCCACAAGGCCATGCCCGGCGCGTTGGTCGCGATCAGAGTCTCGCGTCCGAGGAAATAGCTGGTGGTCATCGGAGGAAACTTCAGTGGACCCTTCACCTGCGTCAGCAACTCCGGAAGGTTCGGATCCTCGATGAAGCCGACGTGGATGATCAACCGGTAAACGCCGCTGCCGAGCTCCTCCCATTCGAATCGGTGCAGCGCGTCGGGGACTCGCGCGGTTTCTTCGACTTCAATATTCAGGAGAACGACGTTCTGGTGCACGACTTTGTTGTGTTTCAAATTGTGCAGCAAGGTGATCGGTATGCCTGCCCGCGAACGCGACATGAAAATCGCGGTTCCCGGCACGCGCGGAATGACGTTGCTTTTGAGATCGCGGAGAAAGTCATCGATGGAAAGTGACTGTTCCGACAGCCGCTGCGTGAGAATCGTGCGACCCGTGTGCCACGTGGTCATGAGCGTGTAGACGGCAATGCCCACCGCCAATGGAAACCATCCACCTTCGAAGATCTTCACGATATTCGCCGCGAAGAATGAAAGATCGATCGCGAGAAACGGAACGGTAACCGCGATCACGGCGAGCCAGCTCCAGTGCCACTTTTCCCGTTCGAGCACCGCCATCAACAACGTCGTGATGGCCATCGTCGCGGTGACCGCGACCCCGTACGCGGCGGCGAGATTGGTCGAGGCCTTGAACGCGACGACGAGGCCGATCGCGGAGAACATCAGGATCCAGTTGATCGACGGGATGTAGATCTGGCCGATCTCGCGCGCCGACGTGTGCTTGATGACGATTCGCGGTGCGTAGCCGAGCTGCGTGGCCTGCCGCGTCAGCGAGTACGCTCCGGAAATCACTGCCTGCGACGCGATGACGGTTGCGATGGTCGCCAGGCCGACGAGGGGATACTGCGCCCAGCGCGGAGCGAGAAGAAAAAACGGATGCTCGATGCTCCGCGGGCTGTGCAGCAGCAGCGCTCCTTGTCCGAGGTAGTTCAGGACCAGCGCGGGGAAGACGATGGTGAACCATGCGCGTCGGATCGGGAGCGCGCCGAAGTGGCCCATGTCGGCGTACAAAGCTTCGCCGCCCGTGACCGCGAGGAAAACAGCGCCGAGGGTTAGGAAGCCGCGTTTGTGGTTGTCGGTGAAGAATCGTGCGGCGTGCAGCGGGTTGAATGCGGCCAGGACATGCGGCTCCTGCACGAGATGGATCACGCCGAGAATCGCGATCACGGCGAACCACACCATCATCACCGGACCAAAGAGCGCGCCGACCAGGGAAGTGCCGAATCGCTGCACCAGAAAAAGAATGACGAGCACGATGACGGTGAGCGGGACGACGAACGGCGAGAATACCGGCGTCACGACCTCCAGACCTTCGATCGCGCTGAGGACCGAGATCGCGGGCGTGATCATGCCGTCGCCGTAAAGAAGCGCGGCGCCGAAGAGGCCCAGCGCGACGAGGATGTAGCGCCGCTTGCCCCCTTCGCCACGCGCGCCGACGAGCGACATCAGCGCGAGGATGCCGCCTTCGCCGCGGTTGTCGGCGCGCATCACGAGCCAGAGGTATTTGATCGAGATGATCGTGATCAGCGACCAGACGATGAGCGAGAGCACGCCGATGACGTTCTGCGGCGTTGGAAGGACTCCGTGCTCGCTCCGGAAGCACTCGCGCAGCGCGTACAGCGGACTGGTGCCGATGTCGCCATACACCACGCCCAGGGCGCCGAGTGAGAGAGTGAGGAGGTACCGCTTGCTGCTCTGCTCCGCTGCAGGTTCCATTCGGAAAGGGGCGAAGGTACCACAATTGCTATACTGCCCTCCCGTCATTACGACGGAAACCGCGGTACGAACAGGGGATAGGGGTTGATGAGAAAGCGGAATGCGTTCCACGCCATCGCGGCAGCCGTCCTGCTGGTCACGGCCGGGGTAGCGCGCGCGCAATGTGTGCCGGCTGTCAGGGCCATCTCGCAGACGAGCGCGTTTCCCAACCTCATCGCCGGTCCGATTGCAACGACCGGGTCGACCATCGGTGTTGCCAAGAGTGATACGACCACCGGAGCGCCGGCAATTTTCTTCGCCACCTACGACGCCGATCTCAATCCGCTGACCGCCGACCGCCAGATCGCCGTTACCTCCGCGAGTGTCACTGCGCTTCTGTGGAACGGCAGCGAGTTCGCGCTTTTCTATCAGCTGCCCAACTACGTTTTGATGATGCAGCGCATCGATACGAGCGGAAACCCGATCGGCGCAGCCGTTGCGATCATGAATCATCCATGGGGCGGCGAGGACGAAGTCAACGTCGTCTGGTCGCCCAGCCGCGGCGCGTACGGCATTGCGCGAACGGTGACCAACGGTCCGGATCGTGGAGTCTGGCTGACAGTCGTGTCGCGAACCGGATCCATCATCGCCGATTCGCAGCTCACGCTTTTCTTCAACATCCCCGCCTTTCCGCGCGCTGCAGCCTTGCCAGGCGGCGGGTTTGCGGTGACCTGGATACGAACATCCGGCCCGCTATTCCTGTCGATCGTTCCCGTTTCGGGTTTCGGTCCTTCGATCGCAGTTTCGGATCGGACAGTGAGCAGCGCGCAAGTCGCGACCGACGGCAACACGATCCTGGTCATCTTCGCCAGCGGGACGATCTCCGGAATGATCACGGGGACGGAACTGCGTTCGTCGCAATTCGATCTCGCCGGAAACCGTTTGACGCCCGATGCACCGTTCCTCACCGGCTCGGGCACGGACGTCCTCCCTTTGAGTCTGCAATGGAATCCCGCGCTAGGCGAATGGGCGCTCACATACAACGACGCCGCGTCGGGACTCAATGGATTCCCGGGCGAGATCCGTTTGCGCCGATTCCGATCGCTCAGCGACATTGCCAGCGACACGTTGCTGTCGCCCGATCCGGTCCGCGGCCGCCTCAACGCGCCGTATCCGATCGTGTTCATGAACGGTGCGTACTACGCGACGATTCAACGTCTGCTGTCGCGCGTCGAGGGCAGCGAATCGTATCTGCTGAAACTCTGTCCATTCTTCGTCACGGCCCGAGGAAGCACCGCTCTCACACAACCGTTCTCGCCGGTAACGTTCACAGCCAACGGCAGCGGTGGAACGCCGCCGTATCGATTCGAATGGAACTTCGGCGATAACGGCGTGGCGACCGGCTCGGTCGTGCAGCATCTGTACTCCGCCCCCGGAACTTACACCGTCACGCTCACCGGTACTGATGCTGCCGGCGCGGTGTCGATCCATACGACGACAGTGGTGATCTCGACCAGCGGCAAGCGGCGCGCGGTTCGACACTAGCTACGCGAGTTTCGACACCGTGTTCCAGTTGCGCGCCGTTCCGCGCATCCCGAGTTTTTTCTCGATCACTGCGTGCGTGAGTTTTGAAGTTCCGACGCCGTCGGGATAGACCATGTAGAGATGTCTGCCGCCGGCGCGAAACGTCTCACGTCCTTTGATCGCCGCTTGCAGCGCTTTCAGATTCTCGCCCTCGGGGGCTCGCTCGAGAAACAGAACCAGCAGATGCGCCGGATCGCATTTCGCCTCGTTCGGATACGGATTGGCGTCGATCACAGCCTTCCATTCCTCCTCCGAGCGGACGAAGAACTTCGTTTCCAGACCGATCGTCTTCAGCACCTCGGCTTCGAGCTGGCGTTCCAGTTGCGCGGCCGTTTTTCGCGTCGTCCGAAAGACGAGATTGCCGCTCTGCAGCAGCGTTCTCGCATCGTCGAAGCCCAGGCGTTTGAGGAGCGCGAGGAGGTCGGCCATCGCGACTTTCTTGTTGCCGCCGACATTGATACCCCGCAAAAGCGCGATGTACTTCACTACGTTTGCTCTTTCGCCTCGACTCCGATGTTCTGCGCGTTGACGAGCAGATCGGTGAAGCGATCGACGGGCACGGGTGCCTTGATCAGATACCCCTGCATCTGATCGCAGCCGTAGCGCTTGAGGAAAGTCGACTGCTCGGTGAACTCGACGCCCTCGGCGATGACTTTGAGGCGCAGGCTGTGCGCCATCGCGATGATGGCGGTCACGATGGCCGCCGTGTCAGGATCGTGAGTAATATCATGCACAAATGATTGATCTATTTTTAATGTATCAATCGGAAATCGCTTGAGGTAGCTGAGCGAGGAATGACCCGTTCCGAAGTCGTCGAGCGAGATGCGCACTCCGACTTTCTTCAACTCGTACAGCGTCCGCACGCTGTTCTCGGGATTCTGCATCGCGCTGCTCTCGGTGATCTCCAGCTCGAGGAGGCGCGCCGGCAAACCGGTTTCGTAGATGATTTCCCTGACGCGCTGCAGCAGGTCGGACTGCTGCAACTGGCAAACCGAAAGATTGACGGCCAGCGACAGCGTGCGGAAACCGGCGTCATGCCACGCTTTCGCCTGCACGCACGCTGTGCGCATCGCCCAGGTCCCGATCGGGACCATCACGCCGATAGCTTCGGCCAGCGGAATGAAAACGGCGGGCGGGATCATGCCGAGGGTCGGGTGGTTCCAGCGGAGGAGTGCTTCCATGCCGCTGATGCGGCCGGTGCGGAAATCGAAAATCGGCTGGTAGTAGATCGCCAGCTCTTCGTTCGCGAGCGCCTTGCGCAGACCGTGTTCGAGCGCAATCCGCTGCAGCGCCCTGGCGTTGATGAACGCATTGAAGAGCTGATAGTTGTCGCGACCTTGCTCTTTGGCCTGATACATCGCGGTGTCTGCGTTCTTGATGAGCGACTCGGCATCGACGCCATCATCGGGATACAGACTGATGCCGATGCTGGTCGTCATGAAGAACTCGCGGCCTTCGATGTGAAACGGATAGCGGACGGCATCGATGATTTTCTGCGCTACCAGCGCAGCGTCTTCGGCGTGCGGCAGACTCGCGAGAAGGACCGTGAACTCATCGCCGCCGAGACGTGCGACGGTGTCGCTCTCACGGACGCACGACTGCACGCGCGCCGCGACCGCCTGCAGCAGCTGATCGCCGATGTTGTGGCCCAGCGAGTCGTTGATGACTTTGAAGCGATCGAGATCGAGGAACAGGACCGCGAGCTTCGCGCGATCGCGTTGCGCGTGCGAGATCGCGACGGTCAGCCGGTCCTTGAAAAGAAGACGATTCGGCAAACCGCTCAGCGCATCGTGATACGCCAGATGCTTGATCTGCTCCTCGGCGTACGTCCGTTCGGTGATGTCGCGGACGACGCAAACGAGTCCGCCGCCCTGAATGGCGCTGATCGAAATCTCCTGCGGAAAGGTGAGGCCATCGTGACGGAGGCCGGGCGCTTCGCCGCGCCATCGCCCTCGCTGATGCACGATCGGGAGGATCGTGTTCGTGAACCGTTCGTAAGTCGCCGGTTCGTACAGCGCGTTGAACGGCATGCCGATCATCGAGCGCGGGTCGGCGTAACCGTAGAGTTTCGCAAGCGCGTCGTTGACGACGGTGAATTCGAGGCGCTCGTTGACGATGCCGATGCCGTCCATCGACGCCGTCATGGCGGCCGACTGCTTCCGCAGCGTCTCTTCGGCCTGTTTGCGCTCCGTGACGTCGTTGGCAACGTGGAGAAATCCCGTGAGCCAGCCGTCGTCACGCCGCAGTGCTGTGACGGAGAGGAGCACGGTGATCGTGCTGCCGTCTTTTTTCACGTACGTCCATTCGCGTTCTTCGAGTCCTTCGCGATCGGCGCGATGCGCGAGGATGTCGAAGCCGCTGAGGCGCTGCCCGAATTCGTTCTGCAGGCGCGCAGCGTGGTCCGCGAGCTCTTCTTCTTTGTGGAGGTCGATGACGGACCGCGCTCCGATCATTTCCGCCGCCGAGTAACCGAGCATGCGTTCGGCGCCCGAATTGAAAACCGTGATGATCCCTTCGGCGTCGGTGGCGATGATCGAGATTCGTGAGGCAGCGTCGAGCACCGCTTTCCGTTGCGCGTTCGAGGAAGCCAACTGCTGCTCGGCGAGTTTTCGTTCGGTGATGTCGTAGACGAAGCCTTCGAACATCAGCTCGCCCTTCGCGTCATGCACGGCGTGCGCGTTCACCTGAACCCAGATCGGTGCTCCATTCTTTTTCTTCCACAGCAGTTGCACATCGGCGTTGTTCCCCGCGGTGAGACTCAGAACCTGCGCGTCGCGATCTTCAGCGTGGAAGTAGATGTCGTTGACGAGATGGACATTGAGAAGCTCTGCGATGCTGTCGTATCCGAGCATCCGTGCGAGGCTGGCGTTCGCGGTGACGAGCCGGCCGTCGAGCGTCGCTTGATAGATGCCGACCGACGCGTAGTCGAAGATGTTTCGATATTTCTCTTCTGACGACAAGAGCGCGAGCTCGGCCTGGCGGCGCTCGGTGATGTCGTGCACGATCGAGTACAGATACTGTCGCCCTCCGATCTCGACGGGACCGGAGTGCACTTCGACGTCGCGCACCGCACCATTGGCGAGGCGATGCTGGAATTGGAAGTAGTTGCGCTTCTGGCGTATCGCACTGGCCATCTCGGCCTGGATGTGGGAGTCATTGAGCAGGTTGATCTCGGTGATCTTCATCGAGCGCAGACGTTCGACGCTCCAGCCGTAGTACTCCGACGCGGCGACGTTGGCGTCGACGATGGCGCCGGTGTCGGGATCGATGATGAGCTGGACCGCGCGGTTGCTCTCGAACATCTGCCGGTATCGGCGCTCGTTTTCCCGCAGCGCGTCCTCCGAGCGTTTCTGCTCGATGGCCGTCGCGACCTGCTGCGCCACAAACACGAGAACCTCTTTGTCGCGCGAGCTCAGTCGCTTGGACTTCTCGTAGGTCTGCACGCCGATGACGCCCCATGTGCGTTCGCCGGTCTTCAGCGGCGCGCCGAGCCAGTCGACCGAGCGATGGCCGACCAGCTCGATGTCACCTTCTTCGCGCAACCGTTCGAAAACTTCGGGAGTCGCCAGAAGAGGCTTTCCGGTTCGCAGGACGAACGCCGTAACGCCGTTGCCCGGCGGTTCACCGTCGGGCGGCGGATCGAATGCGTCGACGAAGTAAGGAAACGTGACGATGTCGTTCTCCGCGTCGTACTCGGCAATGTAGAAGTTCGTCGCCTCCATCAGCGTGCCGACGACTTCGTGAATCTCGCGGTATAGATCGGCGAGGTCGGTGGCCTCGCGCGCCATCTGCGCAATGCGAAACAAAGCCTGCTGCATCGCTTCGCCGCGCCCTTCTTCCGTGACATCGCGGAAGTACCACGCGCGGCCGCTGTAGCCCTCATCGGTGATGATGGGCATCGAGGCGCGCATCAGAATGCGTCCGTCTTTGAGCGCGACCGGATCGCCGGAGCGGACCTCCTGCGGATGCTTGTAGAGATATTCGACGAGCTCGATGAAGCTGTCCCAGTGTGCGACTTTTTCCGCGGCGTACGCCAGGAGCTGCTTATCGTCGGCCGCTGCCGCCGCGCCCTCGGGGATTCCCCAGATCTCGAGGAATCGCCGGTTGTAAGAAAGCACGCGACCTTCCGAGTCGACGATGAGGATTCCATCGAGCGTCGCTTCCTGCTGGGCCTTCAGCATCGCGAATGCCGTGCGAAGCGACGGAACGCCGACGTCATGCAGCCCGTGGAACCAGCGCGCAAATAAACGTTTCGCTCGAGCGAGTCTTGACTGCTCGAGCGGACGGTATTCGGACACGGGCACTGTCATGGCCAACCCGATTAAGGGATCTTATTTTAGGTGAATTCAGCCCTGATCGTTGGTCCGGTCGATGGAGCGGAAAAACTGCCACTGCATATAACTCGACCGGACGTACCAGAACAGCAGGACCACCAGGAAGAACTGCTTGAGAGCCAGTCCGGCGATCGCCAGAAGCGCGCCGACGATCATGGACGTCCAGATCGCGATCGTGAACGCCGTCCGCTCGTTCAGGAACATGCGCAGGAAGTTGCGCACCATGCCGTACCCATCGAGCGGGGAAACAGGCATTAAGTTGAAGACTGCCCAGTAGATATTCGCGAGGCGGAGCAGCGGAAGCAGCGCGATCAGGAAGGGGTCATGGTGTCCGACCGGGGTACGGTAGTAGATCAGCCCAACGATCCAGGCGAGCAGCACGCTCGAAGCCGGTCCCGCCGCGCTGATGAAGAGGTCCTGCCACGGACGCGCGTGGCGCTCGTTGATCGTGACGCCCCCTACACCCTGTAGGACGATGGCGCTGGGTCCGTACCCGAAGGCTCCGATCATCGCGGCGTGCGCCAGCTCGTGGAAAAGGATGCTGATGAAGAGGATCGGGATCCACAACAGCGCGTACTGCGCGCCGGAGGCGTCGAGGTTGATCATCACGAACAGCGCGACCAGGATCAGAAAACTGAAGTCGAGCGTGATGGTAGTGCCGAGGATGGAGCCGAGATGGATGCGTCCCACGGGGGTAGGTTACCCGGTTACGCGCTTGACAGGTTACTCGATCACCGAAACTGGCAATTTGGGCGTCGCGCTCTCGAGGAATCGTTGAATTAAGAATTTCGAATTTCGAATTCAGAATGAAGAAGGCCTGCTTTCTCGTGATCCTTACTTCTTCATTCGAAATTCGAAATTCGAAATTCAGAATCTTTGCCCCCCGACCTAGCAACCTTTCAATCCAGCAACTATGCTCATCCCATGCGGTTCGAAACAAAAGCCGTTCATGCCGGTGGCTCGCCGGACGAAGCGACGGGAGCGATTTCACCTCCCATTCAGCTTTCGACGACGTTCGAGCGCAATGCGTCCGATGGTCAGCCGTCGCACGGTTACAGCTACATCCGCGACCACAATCCGACGCAGACGCGGCTCGAAGAAGCGCTTGCAGCAATCGATTCTGCGGAAGCGGCGCTGGCGTTCGCGTCCGGGATGGCTGCTGCCGCAGCGCTTTTTCAATCGATGCCGGCCGGCTCGCACGTCGTGATTCCCGATGACGGTTATTACGCCGTCCGCATCCTGGGTACCGAATTCTTTGAGCGCTGGGGCCTGACGCACGATCTGGTCGTGATGACCGACCTCGATCGCGTGCGCACGGCGATGCGGCCTAACACGCGCGCGATCTGGTGCGAGACGCCGTCGAATCCGCTGTTGAAGATCGCCGACGTCGCGGCGCTCGGGAAAATCGCGCACGACGGGAACGCGCTTCTGATCGCCGACGGAACATTCGCAACCCCCGCGCTGCAGCGGCCGATCGAAGACGGGGCCGACGTGGTCATGCACTCGACCACCAAATACCTCGGCGGGCACAGCGACGTTCAGGGCGGATCGCTGGCTTTTCGACATCGGGATACACTCTTCGACAAGGTGCTGGAAGTGCGAACGATCATGGGCGGCGTCGCGTCGCCGTTCAACTCGTGGCTGATCCTGCGCGGCATTCGGAGCCTGGGTGCCCGCATGCGAATTCACTCGGAAAACGCTCGCGCCGTCGCGGAGTACCTTTCGAAGCAGAAGCGGGTCGAAGCGGTCAACTATCCGGGCTTGCCTTCGCACCCCGGCCATGCGATCGCCGCGCGTCAGATGTCCGACTTCGGCGGCATGATGTCGATCCTGGTGAAGGGCGGGCGGGAGGAGGCGCTGGCCATCGTCGCAAAGACCAAAGTCTTCATTCGAGCGACGTCCCTCGGCGGCGTGGAGAGCCTGATCGAGCATCGCGCATCGAGCGAAGGGCCGAAATCGAAGATGCCGCAAAACCTGCTGCGGCTGTCGGTCGGCCTGGAACATCCGCAGGATCTCATCGACGACCTCGCACAGGCGCTAGAATAGTCGCGTGAAAAACTTCGAAATCACCTGCCCCTGCTGCCAGGCGATGATCGTCGTCGATCGTCTCAATGGCGAGATCCTTCTGCACAAGGCGAAGGAGTCGAAGTCGGGGCTGTCGCTCGAGTCGATGGTGTCGAATCTGGAAACGCAGAAGAGCGAAGCCGCCAAGCGATTCGACAAACAGATCGAGAGCCAGAAGGACCGCAGCCGCATCCTCGAAGAAAAGTTCAAGGAAGCACTCGAGCGTGTCGACAAGTCGAATAAGCCTTACATCAATCCGATGGATATGGATTGAAGTTCGATCCCGACGCCGCAGCCGCTGAGCATTCGGGCATCTACGGGCTTCCTTTCACGCCGAAAGACGCGCAGGTCGTCATCATCCCAGTGCCGTTCGAGGCGACAACCTCGTACGGCGGCGGCACGTCGCGCGGGCCGGCCGCAGTGCTGGAAGCGTCGAAGCAGGTCGATCTCTTCGATCACGAGACCGGCCGGCCCTACGAAGCCGGAATCGCGATGCTCGATGTTCCGCGCAAGATCGTCGCGTGGAATTCTCAGGCGAAAAAGCTGGGACGCAGGAAGGTTTCCGCCGTCAACAAGATCGGCGATTCGGTCAACAAGTGGGTTTACGACGAGACGCGATCGCTGTTGGATGCCGGCAAGATGCCGGTGGTGTTAGGCGGCGACCATTCCGTTCCGTTCGGTGCGATTCAGGCTTATGCCGAACGCCATCCCGGTCTCGGAATTCTGCATCTCGATGCCCACGCCGATCTGCGCAACGCCTACGAGGGCTTCACGTGGTCGCACGCGTCGATCTTTCACAACGTGATGACGAAAATCGATGGCGTGGGAAAGCTCGTGCAGGTTGGCGTTCGCGATATCGGCACGGCCGAGATGCGGATGATCGACGACTCGAAGGGCCGGATCGTCACGTTCTTCGACGACGTCCTCGCGCAGCGAAAGGAGCGTGGCAGTCCATTCGCCGAGCTGGCGGATGAAATCGTCGCGCAACTGCCCGAGGATGTTTATCTGTCGTGGGACATCGATGGACTCGATCCGACGCTGTGTCCCGGCACGGGCACTCCGGTCCCCGGAGGACTGTCGTGGAATGAGGCCGTCGGTTTGCTGCGCGCGGTTCGGCGCGCGAAGAAACAGATCGTCGGTTTCGATCTGTGTGAAGTTGCGCCCGGCGACACCGAATGGGATGCGAACGTCGCCGCGCGCCTGCTGTACAAGATGATCGGCTTCGCGCTGCTCAGTCGTCCAGCCGACCATCCGCCAAAGCGACGCGCCGTCCGCTGATCGCGGCGACGATTCGCGGAACGTGCACGTGGCAAGTCTCGACGATCACGGCCACTTTGCGCGGCGGCGTTCCCGCGACTGCCGTCCCAGCGATGAAGACGCCAGGCACATTCGTCTCCATCGTGTCGGAATCGTGCACGGGCTCGCGCGCCGTGCCACTCAGCTCGACGCCCAGCATGTCGAACAGTGTCGTGTCCTGCCGGTATCCCGTCATGAGCAGCACGAAGTCGGCCGCGACTTCCTCAGCAGGTGAGAGGAGAACCGTCCCACCCCGAATCTCGATCACTGACGTGCGCGGCAGAAATCGCACTTTGTCGTCGCGAATCAGCGCGCGCACTTCCGGCAACAGCCAGAACTTGACAACTTTCGGATCGAAATCGTCGCGGCGATAACTGATTGTCACGTCGGCGCCGGCGCGATGACATCGCACTGCCGCTTCGACCGCGGAATTGCGTCCGCCCACGATCAGCAATCGCTTGCCGAAGTATTTGTGCGGGTCGCCGAGGTAGTGGCTGACGTGGGGGAGGTCTTCGCCGGGGACGTTGAGAAGTCGTGGAGCGTGCATCGCGCCGATTGCCAGCACCACGTTGTCGACGCGATAGCCATGCTCACCATCCACCGCGCGCGTCTGTAGAAAAAATCCCCCCTCGGGCAATCGCTGCACTTTCTCGACGCGTTCGTAAGTCCGTACGCTCAAGCCGAAGTGCTGCACGAGCGCGCGAAGGTACGCGAGAAACTCCTCACGCGTGACCTTCTGTTGATTCGCGGTCTGGATCGGCAGCCCGGCCAGCGCGAGACGATCGGAGCTCGAGTGAAACAACATCAGCGGCGGATACCACTCGATCGTCGATCCGATCTGCCCGGCGTCGAGCTGGACGTAATCGATGCCGGCCTGTTTGAGTGCGACTGCCAGCTCGAGTCCGATGGGTCCCGCTCCGATGATCGCGACGTGATGCGACTCGATCACGCGCTCATCCCGATTTCCTGGAGCACGCTGACTTTCGCCGC
>JALYZI010000082.1 GCA_030948915.1 Acidobacteriota bacterium | reverse complement strand
ATCGACGGTGAGGCCTTCATGTGCACTTCCGTGAATTTGTAGCGGCGCGTGAAGACGTTTGCGACGCGGTCCTGTTCCGCCGGATGAAATCCGATCCAACCGTTGATCCCATATTTTCCTTCGAGGTAGAAGCCTGCCGATCCGCCGCGCCACGCCGATTCTTCTCCGACGCCGACGAACGGGCGGATGTAGGAAACGAAACGCGATTTCGGATAAACGTGGCCGCCGATCTCGAAGTAGCCGCCGTGAAGTTGGGCCCACGGCAGGAATCCGTTGTCGGCGCGGAACTGCGGCGAGTAGTCGATGTAGTGCGAAAAGATGTCGTAGTGGCTCGTGTCGCGCGTGTAGACGAACCGCATGGCGTGTCCAGTTCCAGAACGTCCATCGAACTGAGTCGCGAGATCGGGCCGGTTCGGATTCCGGGTCTGGCTCATCAGAACTTGCCCCAGCAGGCGGTCCGCGCCTGTCATCTTCCATAGAAAATCCGGACCGAGGACGCGATTGTGACCGCCGCCCTGAACTTCGCGGTCGGTGAAGAGCAGGCCCGCGAATGACGTTCCGATCGATGTCCGCGTGCGTCCGATCAGCGCCAGCGATCGAAAATCCTGTCGGGCGAGTGAGGACCCCTCGGCACCCGGCAGCACGACTGCGCCGCCGCCGCGATCCTCGGCTGCCAGAAGAGTGTAGGCCGTCGATCCGGTCTGACCGGTCGCGCGAATGCCCCACGCCGGCGATGTGATCGATCGCGTGTACACGGCGCGAAGCGGTGTCGAAAGAAGATCCGTTCCTTCGAGAAAGAAGGCGCGCTTTTCCGAATACGAGAGCGCGAAGCGGCTGTTGACGGAGACCTGCGGGATGTCGGACTCGATCTGCGAGAAGTCGGGATTCAACGTGGCGTCGATCGTCAGCTTCGGCGACGCGCTCCACTTGAAGTCCGCGCCGGTATCGCTGCGGACGGGATCCGCGGCCAGCCTTGCGCCGGTCCATTGCTCATCGCGCGAGGCGGTGGAGTACGGCGCGATTGTCATGTGACCGCCGTGCGGCAGACCATTGAGGCCCGTCAATGCGGTGGCGTAGCAGACGAAGCAGTTCCTTCCTTTCGGAAAGTGGTTGCTGGCCATGATGTAGCGGAAATCGCGCGGATAGTTTCTGCTGAGAATCACGCCCCAGCTCTGGTTCTCGGTATCGGGATAGCGCAGCGACGCGAGGGGGATCCGCATCTCGGCGGTCCAGCCTTCGGGCGTGATTTTCGCGGCGCTCTCATAGAAAAAGTCAGGCGCGAAATCCTCGTTATCGTTCGCATCGTTCAGAACGCTGTCGGTCTGCACGCCGCGCGGATTGACTCGGAACACGAACGCAGCGCGCCGGTCGTTTTGCGCGTCCAGCACGATCGTGTCGTAGTCCTGATCGGACAGAACCTTATCGCGGTCGACGAACGGCGCGCGAATCGCGCCCGGCCTGGGATCCTCGTTGCGGAATGCGACGTAGAAGTAGCGGTCGTCGTAGGCCATCCATGCGGTGGTACGGACGGGCGGCGCGGCGTTGTCGCCTTTGAAGAACTCGACGAAGTCGTCGACGCGCAGAGCGCGACTCCAGCCGGAATCCGAGATGTCACCATCGATCACGATCGGGCCGTCGAGCTTCGTGATGTTGAAATCGGCGTAGAGGCTCGACGTCGAGAAGACGGCGAGAAGCAGCATCGCGTGTCGCATGGTTCGACACCATGCACCGCGGCGTGTGCCCCAGTCCTCTCCGGCGGGTCACAAGTTGTGACGTTCGGTGAATCCGAATGAACGAACGGTGAATTGCTTCATTGCGTCTGCGGTTTGCCGTCGAAGAATACCGGTCCGATGAGGAGCTCCTCGGTCGAGCGGATTCGCCAGCCGTGCGCCGTCTTCCGCCACGTCTCGCGCTGCACGACGCTGGTTCGGATGTTGTGTGGCTTGTCAGGTTGTTCGAGAGGGGCCTGATCGCGATCGTATTTCTGCAGGATGATCGCGGCGACGTCACCGTTGGAAAGCTGCCGCAGACATTCGACGTCGGCGGTGTAAGCATTCACGCGTTTCGTTGTCTGCGCGTTGATCTTCTGATAACGCGCCATTTCCGCTTTGTCGTGAAGTTTTCCATCAGGACTCCGCATCGAGAAATCGTCAGCGTAGTACGCCATGTAGCGATCGACGTCCATCTTGCGAACGGCGTCCGCATAATCGCGGTATCGCGATTCGAAGCTTGTTTGGAGAGAAGCAATGCAGAGAAAGAGAGCGAAGATCATACGGCCTTAGACGGTCGCATTAAGAAGCGGTTAGTAGCGCAGCAGCTCCCGTGCGGCGGACACAACCTTATCTTTGTTAGGCAGGTAAAACGCCTCCAGCGGCGGCGAGTACGGCGTCGGTACATCGAGTGAGGCGACGCGTTTGATCGGCGCGTCGAGGTATTCGAATGCTTTTTCCGCGATGCGTGCGGCGAACTCCGCACCGGCGCCCCCAGTCATCGGCGCCTCGTGAAGAATGATCACCCGATTCGTTTTCGCCACCGATTCGAGGATGGCCCGCTCATCGAATGGAATGATCGAGCGGAGATCGACGATCTCGACGCTCACCCCATCCTTCGCGAGTTCCTCGGCGGCTTCGTCGGCGACGTAGATCATCGCGCCCCAGGTGATGATCGATAGATCCTTCCCGCGCCGCCGCACGTTCGCTTTCCCGATCGGCACGATGAAGTCGTCCTGCGGAAGATCTTCCTTGATGCGCCGATAGAGGAACTTGTGCTCGATGTAGAGGACCGGATCGTCGTCGCGAATGGCCGCCTTCAGCAGACCTTTCGCGTCGTAGGCGGTTCCGGGCGAAACGATTTTCAGTCCCGGACGATTCATGAACATCGCCTCAGGACTCAGCGAATGAAACGGTCCGCCGTGTACGCCCGCTCCCGCCGGACCGCGGACAACAATCGGACAGGGACTTCCGACGCGATAACGCGACGTGGCGCTGAAGTTGACCAGGATGTCGTACGCGCAGGTGATGAAGTCGATGAACTGCATCTCGGCGATGGGACGCATGCCCATCAGCGCGGCTCCCGACGCAGCGCCGACAATCGCGATCTCGGAGATTGGCGTGTCGATCACTCGCCCGGCTCCGAAACGCTCGATGAGTCCAGCGCTGGTCTTGAATGCGCCGCCGTAGGAGCCGACATCTTCGCCCATCAGAAAGACGCGCTCATCGCGCGCCATCTCCTCGGCCATCGCCTGCGTGATCGCTTCCAGGTATGTTGTTTCAGCCATTTGGTCCTGCGCGAAGGACTTAACGTTCCCAGTATCCGTCGCCCGCGAACAGGCCCAGCGCGGCTTCTTCGCCGCGCGGCATCGGTGCGCGCTCGGCTTCGTCGGTCGCGGCATCCACTTCCGCGCGCACTCTTCTTTGAATCCCCTCGAAGTCCTCGGCTTTCGCGATCTTGTTTTCGGTCAGCGTCTGCTCGTATCTCTCGAGCGGATCTTTTCCGCGCCACTGGTCGATGACTTCCACCGGGACGTACGACTGATTGTCGTGTTCCGCGTGTCCTTTCATGCGGAACGTCTTCACTTCGAGAAGCGTGACTCCACCGCCGCTGCGCGCATGATCGATGGCGCGTTTCGCGGCGCGATGGACGGCGAAGACGTCATTGCCATCGACGGTCTCCGCGCGACAGCCGAACGCGTACGCCTTGTCGGCGAGCGTGCGCGCGGCAGTCTGCTTCGCGATCGGCGTGGAGTACGCGTAGGCGTTGTCCTCGATCACCACGACCAGCGGCAATCGCTGCACGGACGCGAAATTCATTCCTTCGTAGAACGCGCCCGTCGATGATCCGCCGTCGCCGATGAACGCCAGCGCGACCAGACTTTTTTTCTGCATGCGTCCGGCGAGCGCGATCCCGGCCATTACCGGGATCATGTCGCCGAGCATCGAGATCTGTCCGATGAAACCGTCGCGCGCGGGATGTCCGAAGTGGATGTTCAGCTCGCGTCCGCGCGTCGGGCTGTCGCCCTTGGCCATGTACTGTTTGATGATGTCGACCGGCTTCGCGCCCGCGACCAGGATGGCGCCGAGGTTGCGGATGAGCGGTTGGACGACGTCGCCTTGTTTGAAATCGAGCGCGTACGCCGCCGCGACCGATTCGCCTTCCTGTCCAAGAGATCGATAGAGGCCGCCGATGACCCTGGCCTGGCGAAAGAGTGCGACCAGGCGCTCCTCGAGCGTGCGCGTCAGCCGGAGGTAGTAGTCGATTTCGAGAAGCTGCTCGCGGGAAAGGCTTTCCGTCACGTTCGGCTCGCAAGCTATCATCGATTCAAGTGATGCTCAACGCGGTCGACATCCTCGAGCGGGTGATCAGCTACTCGATCGACCATTGGCTGTTCTGGGCGGTTGTTGTCATCGCCATTGTTTTTCGGCGGGCGGCGGCAAGCCGCCTCTTTGAGAGCGGCGCCCGGGCGCCGCACTCCATCGTGGCCTGCGCCACTGTCGTCGTTGTGTCGTTGGCGGCCTCCATCTGCTTCGCGTGGTTGCACGGGATGCCGATCCCGCGCTACCACGACGACTTCGCGTACTTGCTCGACGGCGACACGTTCGCACACGGCCGCATGTCGAATCCGACGCATCCGATGTGGCCGTACTTCGAGACGATGCACGTGCTGCATGTGCCGCGGTACATCTCGAAATATCCGGTGGGGCAGGGTCTGATCTTCGCGGCCGGCACGATTCTCTTCGGACATCCGGTGCGGGCGGTGTGGATCATCGGCGCCGCGGCGTGCGCTGCGATCTGGTGGGCGCTACGCGTCTGGACGACGCCATCGCTTGCGCTGCTCGGCGGAATCGCGACCGCCCTCCATCCGACGATGGTGGATTGGATGGAGTCGTACCACGGCGGCGCGCTGGCGGCGCTGGGCGGAGCGCTGCTGCTGGCGGTCGGAAAGGAACGCAAATTCAATGCAGTCGCGGCCATCGGCGTCATTCTTCTCGCGATCAGCCGGCCATACGAAGGAATGGTTTTCTGCGTCGCGATTGGAATCGTCCTGATTCGCCGGGTCACGCCGGCCGGAGTCATCATCGTACTCGCCGGCCTCGCATGCATCGCACTGAACAACCGGTCGATCACCGGTAGCCCGCTTGTGCTGCCGTACTCCGTCTACGAGCGCCAATACGATCCCGCGCCGAATTTCCTGTGGGAAAAGTCACGGCCGATGCCGAACTACCGCAACGCCGAAATGGCCTTCATCTACCGCGTCGTTTACCTCGGCCAGTACAAGAGGGTGCACGCGCCGGGCGGTCTCCTCGACGAGACGCTGAAGAAGATCGACGTGATCGATCGCGCCGTCTTCGGTCCGCCTAACATTCGCAATCCACGGCCGCTTTTTCTTTTGTTGCTCATCGCGGCGGTTCCATTGCTGCGCGAGGACAGGAATGCGCGGCTGATCGCAATCATCCTGTTGATCTTCGCGTTCGCGCCCTTCTCGATCATCTGGTGGATGCAACTGCACTATCTCGCGCCGGCGACTGCAGTCGCCGCGTGTCTCGTCATGCTGCTTCTGCGTCGTCTCTTCGTCGCAAGCCCGATCCTCGGTTTCGTGGTCGTGGTTCTGTTTTTCGTGAACGCCGGAGTTGCGTGGTTCGGCGTGGATACGCCCGACGCAGGCATGGAAGCGAAGCGCAGCAAGATCACGCGGACGCTGAATGCGCAGGGCGGGCGGCATCTCATCATCGTCGCCCCGGATGTGTTCGACGCGGTGTACAACGGCGCCGATCTCGATCGCGCTCCAATCGTCTGGGCGCACGATCTGGGCGCAGATGCCAATGCGCGTCTTCGCGCCTACTATCGCGATCGATCGGTGTGGCTGCTCGACAGATCCGGCGTGCGGCGCTACTGATGGATCGAGTGGCCGGCGACGTCTTCGCCCGCTTCCATCATCGCTTCGGATAGCGTCGGATGCGCGTGCATCGTCCGCGCGATGGATTCGCTGGTCGCCTCGAGCTCCAGGCCGGCGCACGCTTCGGCGATCAGCTCCGTCGCCCGCGGACCGACGATGTGTACGCCTAACAATTCGTCATATTTCTTGTCGGAGACAAACTTCACGAGGCCGCCCGCTTCGCCGAGGATCCGCGCCTTGGCGTTGGCGGTGAAGGGGAACTTGCCGATCTTCACGTCGTAGCCGCGCTCCTTCGCCTTTTTCTCGGTCAGACCGACGGACGCGACTTCGGGGTCCGTGTACGTGCAGTTCGGAACGTGGTCGTAATTGATTGGACGGACTTCGAGTCCCTTGATGTGCTCGATTGCGAGGATGCCTTCAAACGACGCGCAGTGGGCGAGGGCGGGCGTGGGGACGATGTCGCCGATGGCGTAGACATTCGGCTCGCCGGTGCGCATGTACGGATCGACCTGCACGAGTCCGCGATCGACTTTCACCTTCGTCTGCTCGAGCCCGCAGTTCTCGAGGACCGCACGTCGTCCGGTTGCCGACAGGACAACGTCGACATCGAAGGTCTGCTGCTTTCCCTTCGTCGACACGACGACCTTCACGCCCGAGTCGCTCGGCGTCGCCGATTCGACCTTCGCGTCGGTGAAAACCTCGATTCCCTTTTTCTTGAAGAGGCGCGTGAATTCCTTCGCGATTTCCTCGTCTTCGACCGGAAGGAGCTGCGGCATGACCTCGACGATCGTCGTCTTCGTGCCGAAGCGCGAAAAGATCGACGCGAACTCGCAGCCGACCGCCCCCGCGCCGATCACCAGCATCGATTTCGGCACTTCCTGCAGCAGCAGAATGTGATCGGAATTGATGATGCGTTTTCCGTCTGCCTTGATGTGCGGGAGATCTTTCGGCGTCGATCCCATCGCCAGGATGATGTTTTTCGCGCTCAGCTTCTGGGGCTTCTCGCCGGTCACTTCCACGACGCCTTTGCCGGCGAGCTTGCCGAATCCGACGATGCGGTCGACTTTGTTCTTCTTGAAGAGGAACTCGATGCCCTTGGCGTTCTTGTCGACGACCGATTGCTTGCGGTCCTGTCCCACTTTGAAATCGAGCTCGACGCCGCCGACATTGATCCCGAACTCCTTCGCCCGATGGATCTTCTCGAACACCTCGGCGTTTTCCAGAAGGGCCTTGGTCGGGATGCAGCCACGATGCGTGCACGTGCCGCCCAGCAGCGGATCCTTCTCGATAACAGCGACTTTCATCCCGAGCTGGCCGGCGCGAATTCCGGCGACATAGCCCCCCGGACCGCTGCCGATGATGACGACGTCATATTGCTGCTGATCTGCCACGAGGCCTCCTGCGAGAAACGCGGGGCCGGATTATACGTAGTTTGTACTCATGAAACCGGCGCTGGCACTGCTGCTTCTGATCACGGCGACCGCGTTCGCACATCCGGGCGTCGGCATCGTCATCGATTCGAAGGGCAATGTCTTCTACACCGATCTGCGCCAGGTCTGGCGCATCGCGCCCGATGGAACGAAGTCCATCGCGGTCGCCAACGTCCACACGCACGAACTTTGTACTAGTACAAACGGAACTTTGATCTATGGCGAACATCTCTGGTACAACGGCGAAGCGCTCAACACCTGGGGTTCGCGCGTGTGGATGCGAGCGCCGGACGGGCGCGTAGCCGACGTCGTCCCCTCGCATCCCGGTTTCAATGACGACTACAGCTTCGTGCGCGATGCGGCCGGAAACAGCTACTTCGCTGTTCGCGAGAAGAACGAGATCCGTAAGCGAGCTCCAAACGGCAGCGTTTCGACGATCGCGCGCGGCAAATTTCGCGACATCCGCTGGATGACCGCCGCACCGGATGGCACTGTCTATTTCATCGATACCGTCGATCTGATTCGCATTGCACCGGACGGTCGCGTCACGACGATTGCGCGCGGGCTGAGCGACGGCGGAATTCTGCGGCCATGGGTCGGCGCGCGCCATCGCGTGATGGGACTGTGGGTCGATCGCAGTGGAAACGTGTACGTCGCCGATCACGCCGGCGGCAATGTGAAACGCGTTGATCCGAGCGGCCGCGTCACGGTCGTCGATCGCTCGACCTATCCGTGGGGACCGACCGGCGGCACGTTCGACCGCGACGGCAATTTATGGTTGCTCGAGTATTCGCTCAACGATACGCGGGTACGCAGAATCCGGCTTCACTGAGCCGGCACGTACGTCGGATCCTGCGTCAGCTGATCGATCACCGAACCGTACGCCGTCACGCGGCCGCTGCCGCCGGTGACTGAGACCGTGACGCGTCCGTTGTAGATCGTGCCGGCGCCGAAGCTCCCCAGCGAGATCTGGCGGAATTCGTTCGCGGCCAGCGGAATGTCGGTGCTGATCGCGAATTTCGAATCGGGAAGGATCAGCGAGACGTGCGCTGTCGCGGCGCTGCCGGACGTTTCCGCGAGTCCGATGTTGGTGCGATATCGATCGGAAGCTTCGAGTTGCAGCAGTTGCAGCGAGCGCTCGCCTCCTCCGACCGATTGCGCCGGCGTGACGGCCGGGATGAACTGGCCGTACGTTCCGGACGTCGTCTGCGTGTACGTTCGCGCAGTCGCCACGAGCGCCGACGGATTCGTGCTGCTCACCAGCAGTGAGCCGGCGGTCGGCAGGACTGCTTGCGGAAGCGTCGAGGCGATGAGGTTGTCGAGCACGCGAACTTCTCCGGCCTGAATGGTCATGGTTGTCGTCACCGGATGGGTCGGATCGCCTTGCGGGAAATACGAGAGCGTGACAGGCAGCGCGGCCGAACCGGAGTTGAACAGCCGCACATCGCTCTTCCAGTGCGCGAGATCCCCGGCAAGAAAGTCGCCGACGCCCGGCAGGACAAATCGATTCGCGGTCACGCTTCCCTTGAGCACCGGAGAGACGAGCAGCGGATCGTTCGTGAGATTGTCGATTACCGAGGCGTAGGCGGTGACTTTTCCGGTCAGGGAGGTGACTTCCACTTCGAGCCGGCCATCGTTGAGCGTCGCGATTCCGTTGGCGGCCAGGAATCCATTGATCTGAAGGTGTTCGCTCGGCTGCAGCGTCTGTGGGATCTGCGCGATCTCGCGGCCGGAGGTGTCCAGCACGTGGACGACGATCGACGCCGGTTCGCCGGCAGCCTCCACCAGACCGACGTTGGTGCGATAGGCCGCCGACTGCGCGATCTGCTGCAGCGAGAGCCGTCCGCTGCTTCGACCGATGAACTGTGAGAACGGAACGGCCGGGATGAACTGACCGAACGTTCCGTTAGGCGTGGCGTTGTACGTGCGGCTCGAGGCCACCGTCGTCACACTCGGAAGTGCGGAGCTGAGATTGCTGGTCGGTGCCGCCAGCGGCCGGATCTCGAGTACGCCGGTCGCGGATCCGCCGTCGGAACCGATGCCGAAGAAATTCGTGAGGATGTCGTCGAGCGCCATCGTCGCGCCCGGATCGATGTCGATGGTCGTGGACTGTCCGGACTGCGTCCCGTCGGTTCCGCTCAGCGTGAAGTTGAGAAGATACGATTGCGTCGCCGCTGAGACATTCGCCACGCGAACGTCAGACTGGAAGAGCGAAGCATTCGCACCGGCCGCATGGCCGACAGCCGGAATGATCAGCGCATCGGGCGGCGGCGTGTTCTTGCCGCCCGGAGCGACCGGCGTGACGAGGCTGACCGACACTGGAATCACCGGCGCGACTCCATTCGCGATGATGCCGCCTGAATTCCCCAACGTCAGGATGACGGTGCCGGTGTTCGTGCCGAGCTTGAGCGCCGCAGGATCGTAGGTAGCTGTCAGCGTAATTCCCTGCGGCCCGATCGTTCCCGTCGCCGGGCTCACGGAGATCCACGGCTTGTCGCCACGCGCCGAGAAATTCACGGGCGGATTCTGTCCCGGGATTGCAATCTGTTGCGTCACCCCGCTCTGCACATTGACGTCGACGCTCGTCTGCCTTTGCGCATTGGCCTGCAGCGGCATCACGGCGACGCTGATGACTTTGGAGTACGCGCCGCGGTCATCGCTGCAACTGCTGTCGGCGCGCACGCGGAAGTAGTAGCGCGTCGGCGTCGCGCCGGTCGTGCGCGTGAGCGTGGCAGAAACGTCGCTGACGACCTGTGTCGTCGCGGCGTTGAAAGTCGCGGAAGTCGATTCGAGGAGCTCGTAATTGGTCGCGTTGGCGACCGCCGACCAATGGATCGTGAACGGCGTGCCGCTGGCGACCTGGCCGGGCGCGCGAGCCACCGGCCTGGCCGGAGCTCCGCAGGCCGGGGCGTACTTGCGGACTGTGAATCCGGCGGTGGCCGAGGTGACGCTCGGACAATTCGCGAACTGAGCCTCGACGTACCAGTCGACTTCGCCGGCCGGCATCGTGGTTGTCAGGCTGTTCGTTGTGGTCGAGGCGAGCACGCTGGCTTGTCCACCATCCTCGCCCGCCGCCCACACCTTGTACCCGGTGGCCCTCGGCACCGCTGACCACTTCATGTGGACCGGCGAAGTGAGTCCAGTCGTGCCGTCCGCAGGCCCCATGAGAATCGGAGGGCGATTGCTGCAGCTGGTCGTCGGAATCGTGAATGTCGCGTGACGGGATTCGGCCGGCGGGCAGCCCGCAAAGAGAGCGACCACCCACCACTCGAACGATCCTTCCGGAAGACGGCGCGTCAGTTCAGTCGCGGTCGTTTCGGCGATGGCAGTCGGCGACCCGCCGTTGTGCCGGAAAAAAACAGCGTAGCCGACGGCGCCGCTCACAGGATTCCAATCCAGCTTGACGGGCGA
>JALYZI010000059.1 GCA_030948915.1 Acidobacteriota bacterium | reverse complement strand
CACCCACCCCACCCTCGGCATATGCGTTGATCGACGGCGTGTCGCGCAACAGCATCGGGATGTCCTGGCCGTAGTAGTTCTTCTCGATCTCGGCGCGGCTGACATCCGTTTTGGTCACCGGCGTCTCCGGGACCGCGCGGATGCCGGAGACGACGAGGTTTTCGGCGAGCACCGGCTCGAGCGTGATGGAGATTTCGTCGCCGGCGGCCGCTGACATCGATTGCGTTCGAAATCCGCCGTGCGTTACGCGCAGCAGATGCATTCCGCCCGGAACATCGAATCGAAATCGACCGTCGATGGATGTGTTGACGGGTTCGCGATCGTCGACCGAAACGATCGCGCCGGCGATCGGCTGCCGATCGGGAGCAAGGACCACACCGCTGAGAATCACAAGAAGAAGACTGGAGAGCTGCACCGCTCTGCCTTTCCTACGCCGGTCCGAACCGGGTCAGGTTCAAGGGTTTGATCTCAGGCCGTAAACGGCCACCCCTAGGCCCAAACTACCGAACGCGATTGTGGGCTTTTGGATGGGCAGCGTCAAGCTCGGCGAATCGAGGCTGAAATTAAGAAGTTCGAATGAAGAATTAAGAATGAAGAATTCTCAATTCCCAATTCCCAATTCCCAATTCCCAATTCCCAATTCATTTGAGCGTCAACGAAACGCTCTGCCCCGCCACCACTCCATCAATCACGCCGCTCGGATCTTTCGGGTTGTGCGTCAGCGGATCTCCATCCGAATCGATGCGCGCTTCGATCCGCATTTTCTGCGGAAGCGGCTGGCCCATCATCGAATCGGATTGCGAGAGATCGACGGTCATTGGAAACGTTGACAGAGGCAACCGTTTGACGGCCGCCGGCGGGCCGGTCGTGACGCCTGCAGCTCGCGCGATCACGAAGATCATGCCTTGCTTCGCCTGACCGCTGAAATTCAAGGTCACATGCACGCCCTCGGTCGCCGGCGGTGTCGCCGGCGCTGCCGCCTTCTGCGGCGTCCGCAGCCGCGCCATCAGCTCGTCGAGACGCGCCGTCATCTCCGGATGTCGTTTCTTCGCTTCGCCCATCGCCGCCTCGGCGCGCGCCATGTCGCCGCTTTGTGCGCTGAGCCACGCCACACCCACCCAGGCGTCGACGAGATTCGGATCCGACTGGGTCGCTTTCTCGAGCATGGCCGAAGCGGCCTGCGGCTGTCGCGCGATGATATGGACGATCGCCGAATACGTCAGTGCGCGCGCGTCGCTCGGATTGTGCTGAAGAACGTAGCGCGTCTGCTCGGCAACGCCGTCGATGTTGTTGCGATCGAGATAGGCCTTTGCGAGATCATCGCGCAACGGCAGGTTGTCGGGATTCTGCTGCACGGAACGCTCGAGGTCCGCCACCGAATCGGTCCTCGCCGGCGCCGCCGTCTGCGTTTCTTGCGCGACCGGCTTCGACTGCTGCATGACAAAGAAGCCGATCGCCGCGATCGCCGCAACCGATCCTGCTCCCCAGAGAAAACCCTTGAGCGTGCTCTGTGTGGTCTGTGCTCTCGGTGGTGCGTTTGGTGGGTTTGGACTCAGCTTGTCCAATTTGCGCAGCACCTCGGCCGCCTCGAGCTCGAGCGCCGGATCGCGCGCTTCGCGCAATCGCGCCACGAGCGCATCGCGTTTCGCTTCGAGATCGGCGCGTTCGAGATCGCCGCGTCCCTGCCGCCGGCGCATTCCGTACAGAAACATCGCGCCGACAATCACGCCTGCCAGAAGCATCGCCGAAGCGCTGAGCCAGTCGGTCATTGTTTTTCTACCAGCTCGCGGACGCGATCGAGATAGGCATTGTCAGTGGCTGGTTGCCGGTTGTCGGTTGGTGATGACAACCGTCGCAGTGTGACCACGACGAGCGTTGCGCCGATCATCAAAACCACCACCGGCAAAATCCACACGATCGGATTTCTCGGCTTCAGCAACACAAACTGGCCGTACGAACCTTCGAAGTAGTTGAGGATCTGCTCCTGCGTGTAGCCGCGCGCAAGCAGCTCGCGGACGTGCTGTTTCATATCGAGTGCGACTGTCGACGGCGAATCGGCGACCGACATTCCCTGGCACACCGGACAGCGCAGCAGCGATGCGACCTCGTGCGTTCGCTGTTCGAGTGCCGGGCCGCTCAGCGGCGTTCCCTCGGGTGGACCGGGAGGGAGGCCGAGGGCCGCGACGAGAAGAAGAAAAATCATTGCAGCGCCTTCGCAACGTTCGACTGCAGGATTTCCGTGGTCATCGGCCCGGTGAATTTTGCGACGATCACGCCCTGCCGATTGAGGAAGTATGTCTCGGGAACGCCGCCGACGCCGTACTCGATCGCGGTCTTTCCCTGCTCATCGAGAAGAGTCGGATATGCGGAGCCGCGTTCGCGCAGAAATGCGTTGATCTTGTCCTCGGTGTCATTGAAGACCACACCGATGAACTGCACATTCGGAATCATCTGCGCGTTCTCTACGAGCACCGGATGTTCCTGATAACACGGAACGCACCATGTCGCCCAGAAGTTGAGCACGACCGGTTTGCCTCGCAACGCCGCGATGTCGATCGTCTGGCCGGTTCCAACGGCCTTCAATGCGAAGTCAGGCGCCGGCTTTCCGATGAGCGGAGACTTGATCTCCGCGGGATCTTTGCCGAGGCCGACGAAGAGGATCGCGACGAGCGCGAGAGTGATCGCTGCGCCGACGATGAGGACCGTTCGATTCATGCAGTAACAGCGTCCTCGGGAACGGAATCTTTCGCTTCGCTCACGATGACCGCTCTTCGCACCGGTACGAGCGCAATCAATCCGCCGAGACCCATCATGAATACCGCAATCCAGATCCACGACACCATCGGCGTGATCAGCATCAACACCGACACGGTCTGGCTCGCCGGATCGATATTCATGATCGAAAGATACAAATCGCGCGTCAGCGTCGAGTGCACGTCGGGTGTGCCGATCGGCTCGCGCATCATGGCGTACTGATTCATGCGCGGCTCGAGCGTCGTGACCGGTTTTCCATTCGATGTGATTGCGAAACGCGCAATCGTCGATTGCCGATGCGGCTCCGTTCGATCTTCGGCGCCGACGAAGGTGACGGTATACGGACCGATGGTATCCGCCTGACCGCGCGTCAGCCGCACTTCCTTCGATGTTCGCATGGTGCTGCTGACTGCGATTGCAACGAGAACGATCACCGCTCCCGCATGCACCACATACGATCCGAACCGCCTCCGTCCGCGGCGCAGCACTTTCGGTCCGCCGCGGAACATCTCGTTGAATGTCACCCACGCCGCATAACCGCCGAAGAGCAGCGTGAGAAGCGTCCAAGGATTTCGGACACCAGCGATGTATCCGATGATCGCGACAACCGCGCCGCTGGCGAACGGCAGCAGCAGGGATCGGATCGCCTGCTGTTTCGTGGCGCGGCCCCACGGAAGCGCGGGCCCGACGCCGATCAGAAACAGCAGCGCCGTGCCGACGGGAACGACCATTGAGTCGAAGTACGGACGTCCGACGCTCATCTGCCGGCCTTTGAACGCCTCGACGATGAGCGGAAAGATCGTGCCGATCAGCACCGTGAACGTCAGCAGGACGAACAGAAGATTGTTGACGAGGAACATTCCCTCGCGGCTGGCCGGACTGTCGATGCGTCCTTCCGATTCGAGCGAATTGATACGCAGCGCGAGCAACACGACCGAGAAGATTAGCGTCGCTGCCAGGAAGATGAGAATCGTCGGTCCGATCGCGCTTTGCGTAAACGAATGGACTGAATTGAAGACGCCCGAACGCGTCATGAACGTGCCGAGGATGGTGAGGAGAAAACTCGCCTGCACGAGCGTGACGGTCCATCCCTTCAACACACCGCGCCGTTCCATGACGACTGCCGAGTGCAGCGCAGCGGTGGCGGTCAGCCAGGGAAGCAGCGATGCATTCTCAACCGGATCCCACGCCCAGTAACCGCCCCAGCCGAGGACTTCGTAGGCCCACCAGCCGCCCAACATGATCGCGATCGTGAGAAAGATCCACGCGAGCAACAGCGAAGAGCGCAGTGGCCGCAGGAACGAATGGCCGAGCCGCCCGCGCAGCAATGCCGCACACGCGAATCCGAACGGAATCGTCATGCCGACATAGCCGAGATACAGCATGGGCGGGTGGATGATCATCAGCATGTGGTTCTGCAGCAGCGGGTTCGGACCCGGACCGTCCGCGGCTGCCGGCACCGTCAGAAAAGGATTTGCCGGCCCGGCGATTAGAAAACTGAAGAAGGTCGCGCACCCGAGCCAGGTCCCGATTGCGAACGGCATGTACTCGGCGTGTTGATTCCGTGTGAGCCACGCCGCGCCGGCGATATAGGCGCCGAGGATCAGTCCCCAGAAGAGGATCGAGCCTTCCAGCGATGACCAGAGGCTGACGATCGTGACCCAGGTCGGCACTTCGCGCGATCCGACATGCGCCACGTAACCGACCGAAAAATCGTGAGTGAGCAGCGCGTACTCCATCACGAGCGTCGCCAGCACCATCAGCGCCGCGAACGCGTAGGCGAAACGGCGCGCCATCTGCAGGCCGTCGACTGAGCGTTTGCGGCCGGCCGCGAAAGCAACCATCGATCCGGCCGCGGAGACGAATACCGAGGCCAGGATCAGAAAGCGGCCGAGGGTGGCGGTCACTCGACGCCCTTCGTGGACTTGATCAACTTCTTCGCGTCGATCGGCTGGCCGGCTTTCGGCGCGCGGTACTCGTTGTTGTGCGAGACCATCAGGCGGTCGCTCTGAAAATATCCGCCGCGCGTCATCGTCCCCTCGACGACCACGCCGATCCCTTCGCGAAACATCTGCGGCGGCACTCCGTTCGATTTGACGTGAACGGTCGAGCGACGATCGGTGACGTCGAAGTCCAGCATCGACCCATTTCCCATATGCACGGATCCCGGAGCGACTTGACCACCGAGGCGGATCGTTGCTCCGTACGCTTTGTCACCGGCATGTGTGAGGTCGGCCGGCGACCAGTAGTAAACGAGATTGCGGCTGATTCCGCTGCCGGCGATCACGGCAAAACCGATCGCCGCGATGGCGAGGGCGGCCAGCAGGTAGATCCGGGAACGTTTCATCGCAATTTTCTTTGACGGACAAACAGCGATATCGCGTACGCAGTCAGCACGAGCGCGGTCCAGCCGTAGGCCGCGATCACGAACGGCCAACCGCCAGTGAGATACCCGCCTGTCACGCGAGCTCTCCCACGAGATCCTGTTGTGGCGGCGGCGCAATCTCGAGGGCGATCCGCCGTGAAGCGATTCGCGCGCGAAGCGCGATAAAGCCGCTCATCAGAAAAAGAATTCCGAAGGCATTCATGCGAAGCGGAAGATGAAATTGTGATGAGACCGTGGCGGGACTCGACTGCATCTGATGCAGCGAGTTCCACCAGCGCACCGAGTAGTACACGATCGGAAGATCAACTGAGGCGAGGATCGCGGCCACTGCGCACAGGATGGCGCGCTTCGCGGGGTCGTCGACGAAGCGTCGCAGCGCCAGAATGCCGGCGAAGGAACAAAGGAGGACGGCCGTCGACGTCAGACGCGGATCCCAATCCCACCACACCCCCCAGGTCGGCTTCGCCCATATTGCGCCCTGGCAGCAGAGGAGAAATCCGAGAAGCGCTCCAACCTCGAGTCCCGCTTCGACGCGCGCATCCCACTTGAAGTCGCTGGTGAATAGATAGGCGATCGCGGCGCCGAGCGTAAACAACACCGCCAGCATCCAGTTCCAGGCCGTCGGAACGTGGACGTACATGATCCTCTGCACTTCGCCCATGAAATGCTCGGGAGGAGCGACGAAGAGGCCGAAGTACGACCCGACCAGAAGAAAGATCAGGCCGAGCGTCATCAGCGCATATGGCAGTCTGGGGAAACGCGGATTAGAGACCATGGATGACGATTAGTCTTCGAGCGGCGAACAGTATATTCCGTTCTTCCATCACTGTATTATCAGCCTCCGATGCGCCGACTTCTGGCGGTCATTGCAATCACGGGCTGTACTGCTGCACCGCCGCCACCTCCGGCAACACAGCCGCAACAGGCGCCCTATGGATTTACGATCGAGGAGGAAGCGCGTGTCCTGCGGCTCGAAGATCGGCGCGAGTACGATCCGGCGCTCATCGAGCAATGGGTGCATCATCCCAACTCCCTCCACCGCGCCCGGATCGCCCTGGCCCTCGGCCGCATTGGCCCGCACTCGTTCATCGACTCGAACGCGAACGGCGAGCGCGATTCCAATGAGCGACAGGTTGGCGTCGAAGATCTGGCGACACTTGCGAATGATCGCGACGCCAACGTTCGGGTCGCGACTGCCTTCGCCCTCGGTCAAATCGCCGATCAGACGGGCACAGACACGCTGCTGCAACTCGCCGGCGATCGCGACAACGCCGATGTAGCGGCCGAGGCGGTCGAAGGGCTGTCGAAGCTCGCGCCGAAACTGGCTCTCGCTTCCTACGCACGGTTCACAACCGAAGATCAAAGCGAGGGCGTTCGCGCTCGCGCGATCCGCTATCTGTTCCGATTCCGATCGGATGACGCATCAGCGATTGCCGTCAATGCGCTCGCCTCGCCCTCCGCGTCGATACGGCAGGAAGCGGCGTATGCGCTCGCGCGCCGCGCATATCCGGCAGGGCGTGCGCGACTCGAACTGCTCATTGGAGATGCGAACGTGCTTACGCGCTCATACGCTGCGCGAGCACTCGGCGCGATTGCGGCGCCGGAGTCGCTTCCCGTCCTCATCGGCGCCCTCGCCGATCCGCATCCCTGGGTGCGAACAAATGCCGTCGTCGCGATCGCGCGTGTGGCAGCGAAATCGCCGGCGATCGCCAGCAGTCTCGAGGACGCGGTTCGCGTCATCGCAGCCGCACAAGATCCCGATTCCGGCGCGCGCGCCTCAGCGATCGAAGCCCTCGGCTATTACGCAAGCAAGAACGAGACGGCGCGCAAGAAGCTTCTGGAGATCTCGACCGGCGGATCGCGATGGGAACGCGAGCTCGCCGCGGGCGCCATTGCGAAACAGCTCAATGACGAGAGACTTCTTCCGGCTGATCTCAGCGGATGGGCGAAGGTGCGCGTGCTTGAAGCCGCGTCGGCGGTTTCGGATCGCGTGCGCTCGCGCTACGCGAAAGATCCCGAGCCGCTCGTCCGTGCCAGCTCCATCAGCACGATTCCCGATGAGCGCGTGACGGCGAATCTCGCGCTCATTCGAGCGGCACTCGACGATCCCGATGTCATCGTTCGCGGCTATGCCATCGACCGCTATTCGAAATCGCAGGACTCTGCAAAACTCGCGACAATGACCGCCGCCGAAGAGCGCGCGCGGCGCGACCGACAGGATGACGCGCGGTTGTCGGCCATTCGCGGACTCGCGGAGATCGACTATCCCGATCGCGAGCCGTTTTTACGCGGATTGCTCCGCGACAACGATCCCGTCGTGCGGCGCGTCGCGGCCGACCTCATCGAACAGAAGCTCAACAAGCGCCGGCCCCAATTCACGCCCCTTCCCGTCGAACGCAAGGACTACCCGCAAGTCGTGGAGTGGGCTCGGCAACCGCACACCGCCACCATCCGCATGGCGCGCGGCAGCATCGAAGTTGCGCTGCTCACGCAGGATGCGCCGATCACGACCTGGAACTTCGTGCAACTGGCAAACAATCACTTCTTCGACAACACGAGCTTCATGCGCGTCGTCCCGAATTTCGTGATTCAAGGGGGCGATCCACGCAACGACATGGAAGGCAGTCCCGGCTACTCGATCCGCGACGAGATCAACCTGCAGAAATACACGCGCGGCGCCGTCGGAATGGCGCTGTCAGGACCCGACACGGGCGGCTCGCAGTTCTTCATCACGCACTCACCGCAACCGCATCTCGACGGCGGTTACACGATTTTCGGACGCGTTACCGACGGCATGAACGCAGTTGTCGATCCGACCGAGCGCGGCGATCGCGTCAAATCGATCGTCATCGATCGGAAGTAATGTCGGTTCTGTTCGGGCGGTTGTTTCAGATTGTCGGAATGGTCCTGCTGCCGATCGGCCTCTCTATCGGCTTGTTCAAAGACAACGTGCAGCTCGAAGTGCGGCTGCTGTTCATCGGCGGAGCGTTTTTTGTGGTGGGCTGGTTGATGGCGCGGCGTCGATGAAATATACCGTCGTACTGACCGCCGCCTACCCGCCGATCGCGCGTCAGATTCTCGCCGGCGAATTCGACATCATCGAGCATCCGACCGAGCCGGAGCGCACGGAAGATGACGTCATCACCATTTTGTCCGAGGCCGATGCGGCGATCACGCTGCTGAGCGATCCGCTGACGCGGCGCGTGCTGGCGTCGAATCCGAATCTGCGAATGATCGCGAACTACGCCGTCGGCTACAACAACGTCGACATCGCCGCAGCGCGCGAGCTTGGAATCACGATCACGAATACGCCGGGCGTCCTCACCGAGGCTACTGCCGACCTGACGATGGCTTTGATTCTGGCGGTCACGCGACGATTGATGGAAGGCCACGACGATGTCAGGCGCACCGGACGCAGCGAATGGGAACCACTCAAATGGCTGGGCACCTCGCTGCAGAAAAAACGCCTCGGCATCATCGGCATCGGACGGATCGGAACCGCGGTTGCCGCGCGCGCACGCGCGTTCGGGATGGAAGTCGTCGGCGTGCGCCGTGGGGACGTTCTCGATTCGCTGCTCGCGAGCAGCGACATCGTCTCAGTGCACGCGCCGCTCAATCGCGAGACACATCATCTGATCGACGCGTCGGCGATCGCGAAGATGAAACGCGGATCTTTCATCATCAACACCGCCCGCGGTCCGATCGTCGATGAAGACGCGCTATGCAACGCGTTGCAAAGCGGTCATCTCGCCGGCGCCGGACTCGATGTGTATGAGTTCGAACCCACCGTGAATCCCCGTTTGCAGGCGATGCCAAATGTCGTCCTCGCCCCGCACATCGGATCGGCGACGTTCGAAGCTCGCAGCGAGATGGCGCGCATCGCCGCCACCGACGTTTTTCGTTTTCTCAAAGGCCAGCCGCCAATCCATCCTGTGATTTGACCGGCAGAGCTCGATTCAGAAAACGGTTGAGTGCTCGTTATTTGCACATCACTGGTGAGGGGAGGAGTAATCGCATGAACGACCTGCAAAGAAAGCGAGTGGCGATGATCGTCATGGATGGTTTGGAACAGATTGAGAGGACGAGCCCGCGCGAATCACTGGAAAAAGCGGGCGCCAAGGGCGTACTCCTCGCGCCTAAAGACGGCAAAGTTCAGGGGTTCAAGCATCACGATAGAGCCTACAAGTTCAAAGTGGACATGACATTAGCGAAAGCCGATCCGGACGCGCGCGAAGTGCGGCCATAGCGGTTCAGGGGATGCAGAAAGACGAGAAGCGGATCCTCGTCGTCGACGACGACGATGCGATCCGCACGTTGCTGTTAACGATTCTGCGCCGGCGTGGCATGGTGGTCGACACGGCGAAGAACGGAGCCGAGGCGCTGCGGAAGCTCGGGCAGTGCGCGTATGCCGTCATGCTGCTCGATCTGATGATGCCCATCACGAGCGGATGGCAGGTTCTCGAGAAGCTCGCCACCTTCGCGCCGGCCCGCCGGCCTCTGGTGATC
>JALYZI010000023.1 GCA_030948915.1 Acidobacteriota bacterium | reverse complement strand
AGATCACCTGCGAAGACTGTGCAGCCAGGCCGATCGATGTCTTGTACGACGGTGCGCTGCCGGCGGACGCGCTTCCGCTGATCACCGGTACGACAGTCGTGACGTTCGGCGTTGTCGCTTCGGGCCTGGCCTTCGCGAACGCGCGCGCGAGCGCTGTGGCGCCGACGCGCTCGTTGAGCGGACGGCTGAGAATCGTCGCGTTTCCGAGCGACGCCAGACCGACGATCGATCCTCCGCCGGAATCGACGTTGATGTCGAATCGTGTCGCGGCGCTGACCGCGAAGCGCTTCATGCCATATCGCGGAATGTCTTGCGTGATGGTCTGACCGGTGTCGCTGGTGACACGCACGGTGGCCTTATCGAGTCCACTTGTTTCCGCGAGAGTCAGACTGAGTGATATGCCAGGAGCCGGCGGCAGGTAGATGACATGCGGCGTCCCAACGCGAGCGCCCTCGCTACGTGAGACAACTGGAACGCCGGCAGTGACCGTAATGAGGCCGAGGCGTTCGCGTGGAATGCGAACCTCGATTTGTCCCGGCGTGCCGGTCGCGGCGCCGAACACCTGAACGACCGGGTCGGTCAACGTGACCACGTCATTCGGCGGAACGACGATGACGGCGCGCCGGACGGCTGTGGTATCGAATCCATCGGCGCCGCTTGGCGTGAAGATCAGTTCCGCCTGCACGGAATCGCCGCCGTTGTTGGTCAGTCGCAGCCGATTGACGGCGTCCGGCACGATGAACGACCGCGCGGAAACATCGAGCGAGGAGGTGCGGCCGCCGCTCACCGCGATGCGATCGTTGTCCTGAACGAGGAGACGCGACGATGCGCCATCTTTCGTGCGCACCGTGAAGTACGTGTATCGCGGAAGCGGTGAACCGCTGGCCGCAAACGGCCGGCGCGTGAACAGCTTGAACGTGCGACTGGCTGCAGCAGCCAGCGGTTGCGAATTCCATCCGTTCTCCGGAATCAGCCAGACATCGGGGCCGACCTCCGCCGCCAGCTCCATTGGTGAGGAGCTGTTGTTGCGGATCGTGACGTCGCGGCCTGCGCGATTCGAATCGTCATCACCGCTGAACCCGGGAAACGCGACGTAATCGCCGGGAGTGCCGTCGATGACGAACTGCGGCGCGGCCGCCGGACCACCGCCGATCTTCAGATTGACGAACGCGTAGGGCGTGACCGCGAGCTGCTGGGTAACGCCGACCGCGAAGATCACACCTTGATACGAACCAGCGACGTTGTTAGGCGGGCCGCTGTATTGAATCGTGAACGTCTTCGGCGTGCGCGGCTGCAGCGTGATGAACGCGCCGCCTTCCGCGATGCTGAAGAAAGGCCGCGAGCCGGGCAGCTCGGACTGTCCGACGATGATCTGCGCCGGCGTGGCGCCGATGTTTTCGAGCGTGAATCGTGCGCTGCGATCTTCAATCTTCTCGCCCAGCGACACGACCGCCGACTGCGGTTGAACGGTGAAGATGATGTTCGACGGCGCGTTGGTGATCGTGACGCTCTTCGCGTCAGAAACCGCACCGCTCTTCGACGGATCGCACGCCGGCACCGCGCGCACGCGGTGGTAGACCGTTCCCGGGGGTCCGGCAATGAACGAGGCAGCCGTCGAGCTGGTGACCTGGGAGTCGAGGATCGATGAGAACGACGCGGAGGTCGAGCGCTCGACGAGATAGCCGCCATCGACGTCGAGGCCGGCGGCCGGTGACCACACGATCGTGTAGGTCGCGCCGGTCGACACGGCCGGCGGCGCGAAAATGATGGCAGTGCTTCCAGGCGCATTGCACACTGTCTGCGTCGTGAAACTCGCGACCGGCGTGGTGATTGCGCTCGTGCAAGCGGCGACAACGCGCCAGAAATACGTCACGCCGGGATCGAGCGAAGGCAGCGTCAGCGAATTCTGCGTTGCCGGAATTCCGCTTCGCAGCAGCGGCGGACTCGACGTCGTGCCGAAGTAAACATCGACTGTGCTGTTGACCTGCACCACCGACCACACCAGCGCGACGCTGGTCGGAATGTTCGATGCGCCGCTGGGCGGCGACGTCTGCGTGACTGCCGGTGCTCCCCCGCACGGCGCCGCACCCGATGTCGTGAACGAACGCATCGACGAATTCGAAGTTCGCGTCGCATCGCATGCCGCGTGTGCGACGACGAACCAGAAAACGCGGCCGGGGGTGTTCGGCACCGAGTGCGTCGTCGCGGTCAGACCCGTTTCAAAGAGCGGCGGCGGATTCGTGGTACCGAGGTAGAGATCGTAGGTGGCGGCGCCGGCAGCAGGTTGCCAATCGAGGCTCGCGATCGAGCCCGTCGCGTTGTCCGGGGGCGCGATCAGATCGAATGCGCCCACGCCGCATCCAGCGGCAGTCGTGAACGACGCGACGCTCGATGCCGCGCTCGCAACTGTCGGACAGAACGGATCGCCTTTCGCCGTCACGCTCCAGAAGTACTTCGTGTTCGGCGACAGGTTCGAAGGCGTGAATGACGTTTCTGTCAGATCGGAGGCGATCACGCGAACCGGAGGATTGTTTGTATCGAGCCGCACGTCGTACCGAAATGCGCCGCGCACATCGCTCCAGCTGAGCGACGGCGTCGTGCCCGGATTGGTCGGATTGGTGAGCTGCGGTGCGGTGACAGCGGTGCACGCGAAGACCGCGCGCACGCGGTTGTTGTTGGAGTCGGAAACGAAAACGTTGCCGGCCCGGTCGACAGCCACTCCGCTCAGGTTGTACGGAAAATTCAGCTTCGCGTCTTTGGCCGGACCGTTGTCACCGGAAAAGTCTGCGTCGACGTACGGGTACGTGCCGGCCCCCGCGACGGTGCTGATCGTCGATGTCGCCAGATCGATGACGCGAACGCGCGACGCGCTGGTATCCGCGAAATAAAGCTTTCCACGCGCACGGTCGATCGCCATGTGGCCGGGCGTGAAATTCGCCTGCGACGCCGGACCGCCGTCGCCGAATGGCGGTTGATCATTTCCGCCGCCCGCGAATGTCGAGATCGTTCCGCCCGCGGTCACTTTGCGAATCAAATTGTTGGCGGAATCGGAGATGTAACCGTTGCCGCTGGCGTCGAAGACGACCTGCATCGGCCCGCTGAGGCCCGCGGCATTTGCCGGGCCGCCATCGCCACTCAGTTCGCTTTTGCCATTCCCCGCGAACGTCGAGACGCGCTTGCTGGTCGCGTCGATTTTCCAGATTTTGTTTGCATCGGCGTCGGCGATGTAGAGAGTGCCGGCGGCATCGAATGCGATTCCGACCGGCCGCGCGAGTCTCGCCTGCAGCGCCGGTACGCCTTCGTTGGCGAAGTTGATCGGATCCGGCGGCTGACCGCTTCCTGCCACGAACGACAGAATTCCGGTTCTAACATCGACCTTCTTGATCCGACCGTTGCCGGGATCTGCGATGTAGAGATCGCCGCTGGCGTCGAACGCCAGGTCAGCGGGATAGAACGGGCTCTCGGTCGCCGGTTTGCCTTCCTCGTTGTTGTCGTAATAGCTGCCGTCGCCCGCGAAGGTCGAGATCAATCCGGTCGCGACATCGACTCGGCGAACGAGAAGATTCGCGCTGTCGGCGATGAAGATATTGCCCGCCGCATCGGTCGCGAGGCCCTGCGGGGACCGAATGATCGCGGCCGTTGCGGGAAGTCCATCGCCGACGAAGCTGCCACCGCCCGCGACGAATGTGAAGTCCGTTGTCGACGCCGGCGTGAATCTGAGGATCGATCCGTATCCATCCGAGCTGACCAGCAGATTGCCGGATGGTTCAACAGCCAGTCCGTAGCTGATGCCGAAGTTGACTGCCAAAGTGGAGATTGTTCGCGTCGCCTTGTCGACGCGACGAATTCCGCTCACCGAATCGATGAGGAGATTTCCATTCCGGTCAAACGCGAAGACGGTCGTGTAATCGAGGTCGACGGTGTTCGCGGGTACTCCGTCCGCTTTGGCGGTTCCGCCGCCCGCGTACGTTTCGATGTTCCCGGTCGCGGCGTCGATCCGACGCACGCGATGGTTGTCGGCGTCGGCGACGAAGACGTTTCCGGCGCCGTCGGCGATGATGCCGAGGGGTGAGGAAAACCTGGCGCCGAGGGCCGGACCGCCATCGCCAACGAAACCTTCCGTTCCATCTTGCGGGCCGGCAAACGTCGTAATGATGCCGGTCGACAAGACGACTTTGCGGACGCGCTGCCCGAGGTATCCCGATTCCGTGATGTAGAGATTGCCGCGATCGATCCAGAGACCCCACGGCTCCCGCAGGACCGCTTCCGTCGCCGGGCCGTTGTCGCCGATTGTGTTGTCGGAGCGCTCCGAACCGCGGCCGGCAACCGTTCTGATGATTCCGGTCTTTGCATCGATTTTTCGCACGCGTCCATTGCCGGAATCGGCAACGTAGACGTTGTCGTTCGCGTCGATGAAGATCGTCCGCGGTTCCTTGAGCGTCGCCCGGCGAGCTGGACCGCCATCGCCACCGAAGCCGGCCGCTCCCGTGCCTGCGATCGTTTCGACGGTCCCCGTCTGCAGGTCGATCCGGCGGATGACCCCTTGAAACCGCTCGACGACGTAGAGCCGCCCGGCGGAATCGAATGCCAGACCACGCGGGCCGAATAGCGCGATGCTGGTCGCAAGCTGGCCGTCGTCACTTCCGCCGCCCGCAACGGTGACGATGGACTGCGCTCCTGCCTGAAGCGCGATCAGAAAAAGGGCGGCCGCCGCCGTCGCGCAGAGTTTCGTTCGCATGGTTGGAGAGATTGGTCTGCCATTCTACACTCAACCCTGATGCGAAACGCCGCCGTGTACGCCGTCACACTTTTCCTCGCCTGTAGCTCGGCTGCACCAGATCCGACATTCGATCGCAACATCCTGCGCCAGGTCGACGCGCGCATTGAAAGCGCGATTGCCGACAAGAGGATCCCCGGCGGTGTGTATCACCTCGAGCAGAACGGCCGGATCTACGAGAAGGCCTACGGCGATCGCGCGCTGGTTCCGGCTGTCGAGCCGATGACCGTCGACACGATCTTCGATGCCGCGTCGATCACGAAGGTCGTCGCGACCACACCCGCCATCTGGCTGCTGATCCAGCGCGGCAAGATCGCGCTGGAAGATCCTGCGAAGAAATACGTCCCGGAGTTTCCGCGCGGCGACATCACGATCCGGCATCTCCTGACGCATACGTCCGGCTTGCGTCCCGATCTCGATCTCAAAGACCCGTGGAGCGGATACGACACCGCGATGCAGCTCGTGATGCGCGAGGAGCTCATCAACAATCCGGGCTACGTCTTCCGCTACTCCGACATCAATTTCGAGCTCCTCGGCGAAATCGTGCAGCGGGTGTCGGGGGAGAGGCTGGATGTGTTCTGCAAGAAGGAAATTTTCCAGCCGCTCGGGATGAGGGACACAGGCTATCGGCCAACAGCAAACGGCGAACGGCAAACGACGACTCGGATCGCGCCAACGGAATTCGTCGACGGCAACATGCTTCGCGGCGTCGTGCACGACCCGACTGCAAGAAGAATGGGCGGAGTGGCGGGGCACGCGGGACTCTTCATCACGATTCACGATCTCGCAAAGTACTGTCGCATGCTCCTGCGCGGCGGCAGTCCGATCTTCACGCCCGAGATAGTCAACAGGATGACTACCGTGCAGTCGCCGCCGAATGTGGCGGTGCGGCGGGCGGGCGGGCTCGATCTCGATTCCAGCTTCAGCAAGCCGCGCGGCGAGATGTTTCCGATCGGGTCGTTTGGCCACACCGGCTACACAGGCGGATTTTTCTGGATCGATCCGAGCTCGAAAACGTTCTACATCTTCCTGTCGAATCGCGTGCATCCAAACGGCAAGGGCAACGTCGTCGCGCTCCAGAACGACCTCGGAGCGCTCTCCGCGCGAGCAGTCGGTTACACGGCGCCAGCTCTGAGCCGCGTCCGCTGGCCGCTCGCCGGCGCCGATACCGGCAACGGGATCGATGCGCTGATCTCGCGCCGATTCGATGCGTTGCGAGGAATGCGCGTCGGATTGATCACCAATCACACCGGCATCGATCGCGGCGGAAATCCGACGATCGATCATCTGCGCAGCGCGCCTGGAGTCACGTTGGTGGCACTCTTCAGTCCCGAGCATGGAATTCGCGGCACGCTCGACGCGAACGTGTCCGACACGATCGACACGGTGAGCGGACTGCCTGTCTACAGCCTGTACGGCGAGACGCGCAAGCCGAGGCCGGAACAGCTCGCGAATCTCGATGCGCTGGTCTTCGACATCCAGGACGTCGGCGCGCGCTTCTACACCTACATCTCGACACTCGGCCTCGCGATGGAGGCGGCCGCCGAAGCGAAGAAAAAGTTCATCGTGCTCGACAGAGTGAATCCGATCGGCGGTGAGCTCGTCGAAGGGCCCCTGCTGAGAGGCGAAGAAGATTTCGTCGGATGGCACCCGATCGTCATCCGGCACGGAATGACGGTTGGCGAGCTCGCGAAGATGTTCGCCGACGAGCGGCACATCGATGTCGACCTGACCGTGATTCCGATCCGCGGGTGGTCACGGCCGATGTGGCAGGACGAAGCCGGGCTGCCGTGGATCAACACCTCGCCTAACATGCGCAATCTCAGCGAAGCCGGCCTCTATCCCGGAATCGGAATCCTGGAAAGCGCGATCTCGGTCGGACGCGGTACTCCGACGCCGTTCGAAGTTATCGGCGCGCCGTACATCGACGGCGAACGCCTCGCGAAAGAGTTGAATGCACCGGGCGTGACCTTCACGCCGATTCGATTCACTCCGACTGCCAGCGTCTTCGCCGGAAAAGAATGCGGCGGCGTGCGGATGACGATCACCGATCGCAAAGCGCTGCGTCCTGTCTCAACCGGCGTAAAAATAGCGACGGTAATTCATCGTCTTTATCCGAACGATTTCGCGATCGACAAGTTGCAGCGACTGCTGCGCGATCCCGCGACGCTCGATGCGATCCGCAACGGCACTCCGATCGACTGGTCCGCCGACGAAGCGGCGTTCAACGCGCGGCGGTCGAAGTATTTGCTGTACTGAGATTCTCCGGCGGCGGCAGTCCGAGCTTGCGGCGCGCTTCGAGGTAGCGCGAATCGCTGCGGAATTTGAGAAATGCCGGATGCGGCGGGACGTCGATGGCGATTCGTCCATAGTCAGGAGTCTCCGCCACAATCCGATCGAGCCAGTGCGTCGCCTGTTCGACATCGCCCGCAGCGGCCCATGCGCGCATCATTCTTACGAACGCCGGCCCACGCGCTTGCGGCGCAATCTCGTTCAACATCTCCGCGGCCGCCCGGCGCTTCCCCGACAGTACGAACACCATCGCACGTGCTGCCTCGACATTTCCGGGTGGGCCAAGACGCGCTGCACGGTCGAGCTCACGTTCAGCATCGGGAAACCTGCCGAGGGCTGCATCCGCTTCGGCGAGATTGACGTGAATCTGCGCGTACTGCGGATTGAGCTCGATGCCACGGAGGGCGGACTGCCGAGCAAATTCGAAGTCTCCGGCACTCCATGCGTTCCCCGATGCAAAGACGGGAATGAAGTCGGAGCGCGGATCGAGCCGCGCCGCGCGCTCGAGCTCCGTCTTGCACTCTGCGTAACGCGCCAGAACGCGCATCAGGACCCCGTGCCAGAGCAGAGCGTTCGAAAAATTCGGATTGAGGCGCATGGCGCGCTGAAGGTGCGATTCGGCCTCTTCGAAATGTCCGAGGTGCATAGCGATGTGGCCGAGGGCGGTGTGCGCTTCGACGGAGTCGGGATCGAGAGCCAGCGACTTCTCCGCCGCCTGCACCGCCAGGGCGTAACTCTCCTTCGGATCGAGATCCGTCAATCCCGGCCGGTGATCCATAAGCGAATAGGTCTCGGCAAGCCCGGCATACGGCTCTGCAAACGACGGATCGCGATCGATCGCGGCGCGGTAACTCGCGATCGCGTTGTCGAAGTGCTCCCGCGTCATGCCTGACTCTTCGTGGCGAGCTTTGAGATACAGATCGTAGGCCGCGATGTCATGCGTCGTCGGCCCCACCGGTGCCTTCCCCATCGTTCGCTGCAGCTCTTTGGCGACCGATCTCGCGATCTGGTCCTCGATCGAGAAGACATCGTCGACCGCGCCGCTGTAGGTCTGCGACCAGAGGTGATAACCATCATGGGCATTGACGAGTTGCGCCGTCACGCGAAGTTGTTTTCCCGCGCGCTGCACGCTTCCTTCCACCAGCGCATCGACGGCCAACGACCTGCCGACGTCGCGCACGTCGGATTTCGTCGCCTTGAACGCAAACGACGACGTGCGCGCGACCACCTTCAAACCGCCGATCTGCGAGAGTCCATCGATCACTTGCTCGCTGATCCCGTCGCCGATGAACTCGTTCTCGCGATCGGAGGAAAAATTCACGAACGGCAGAACTGCGATCGAGTCGATCCTGGCGGAAGCGCGTGCCGGTTTCGGACGCTGAAGAAACCACACAACGCCGCCGATCGCGAGCAGTGCGATGACCGCGGCCGTGACGATCGGAATCTTCGATGACTTCTTCGCACCGATCGCGTTGAGATCGCTGAACAGATCGCGTGCATTTTGATATCGCCGCTCCGGATCTTTCTCGACGCAGCGCGCAGCAATCCGTTTCAATTGCGGCGGACAATCACCGCGTGCGATCGGCGGGAGCGCGACTTCGCGAATCCTGCGCACCGTTTCGAGAAAAGAATTTGCAGCGAACGGATTCGATCCCGTCAGCATCTCGTACAGAACGATGCCGAGACTGAAGATGTCACTGCGCTGATCGAGAAGGCCGCCGGTGGCCTGCTCCGGACTGACGTATTGCAGCGTGCCGACAAACGTGCCCGCCGCGGTTTGTGCCGTTTCGGTGGCCTGATCCGGAGTGACGACCTGGCCGGCGTCCAGCACCTTCGCGATCCCGAAGTCGAGGACCTTCGCATGACCGCGCGCATCGATCATGATGTTTCCCGGCTTGATGTCGCGATGCACGATCCCGCGGCGATGCGCATCCTCGAGCGCATCGGCCACCTCGGTCACAATGCGAATGACCTCCGGAATCTCCATCGGACCGCGGCGCAGCCTGTCGCGGAGTGTTTCCCCTTCGACGTACTGCATCGCGATGAACGCCGTGCCGTCGTCCGCTTCGCCGGCCTCGTACACGACCGCAACATTCGGATGGGAAATCTGCGATGCGGTGATCGCCTCGCGCACGAAGCGGCGCTTCGCTTTCTCATCCGGCTCCGAAAGGATCTTCAGCGCGACATTCCGCTGCAGCTTCGGATCCTCGGCCAGATAGACCTCGCCCATCCCGCCGCTACCGATCTGCCGGATGATGCGATAACTGCCGACCGCGGTTCGCGTCATTCGATGCGGAAGATCTCTCGCGCGCGTGTCATTTGCGCTCGCGCCATCGTCTCTTTGAACAGATTCACGAGCGTTTTGGCCTGTCCGGGCTTACATTGAAAAACATTCCGAATCAGCAACATCTGAATCTCCTTGTGTGGAGGAAATGATGGGAACGATACGCCGCAGCTATGCGATTTTCAGGGAGTCGCTCCACGTACTGTCGAAGGATAAGGAAATCCTGGTGTTTCCGCTGCTCTCCGGAATCATCACGATCGTCGCGTTCACCTCGATCGTGTTTGCCGGCGTCGCCGGCGGAGTGTTCGAGCACTTCGATAAACATAATCCGATGACCTACGCCGTGGCGTTCGTCTGGTACTTCATCAGCTGGTTCATCGTCCTGTTTTTCAACGTGGCCGTGATTCATTGCGCCAGCATCCGGCTGCGCGGCGGCGATCCGACGATCGCCGACGGCTTCCGCGCCTCGATGCAGCACCTCGGCCGTATCGCGGCGTGGGCGCTGGTGTCGGCCACCGTCGGAGTGATCCTGCGATTTCTCGCCGATCGCGCCGGATTCATCGGCAGGATCATCATCGGTCTCCTCGGCGCCGCCTGGTCGATCGCAACGTACTTCATCGTGCCGGTCATGATCTTCGAGAAGCGCTCGCTGCGCGACTCCGTCAAACAGTCCACGCAACTCATCGCGAAGACGTGGGGCGAATCGCTGGTGGCAGCCGGCGGCATCGGCGCCTTCATCATGCTGCTGGCGGTTGCGGGATTGATCGTGCCGATCGCGGCATTCTTCATCAGCCCGATGGCCGCGCTGATCGGACTCGGCGTGATGGTCGTCTACTGGATCGCGCTGGCGGTGACGTCAGCGGCGCTGACGGGAATCTTCCGCACGGCGCTCTATCTCTACGCGACCGAGGGCCGCGCGCCGGCGGGGTTCACTCCCGGCTTCGTGCAGAACGCATTTGCGCCAAAAGGGGGACGCAAATCATTCGCTTTGGGAACCTCGTAACGCGATCGATCTGGGTCGCCGCGCTGCTGATGGCGTCGACCTGCAAGCTGCCTGAGATTCCGGCGCCGCCGAAGGACGCATCGCGAATTCACGGCGGTGAAGGCAAACTCGTGCACCTCGATCTCCAGCCCACTCCCGACGCTCCCGTTCTGATCTCGTCGAAAGACGTGCAGGTGCAGCGCGATTTCTTCGATCATCTGATCGTCGACTTCGACAGGCTGGAGTTCGTTCGCGGTAAGGTGCAAGAACCACAGTACACACTCGATAGCATTGCGGTTCGACTAGCAGTTACCGGCGAGAGAGAGAAACGCGAGGGCGAGACCGATCTCAAAGACCTGAAGCTAACGGCGCAGAACCCTCGCGCAACCGCGAATCACGTTCAGGTGAAGATCGATGACGGCGCGAAATCGTGCGCAACGCTGTGCCGGCTAGTCGTCTATGTGAAGATCGGCATTCCGCTATCGAAAGGTGACCTCGGCGGCATCGTTCAGGTTTCGACTCAGAGCATGGCCGATATCGAGGCACTCCCGGTCGACATTCGGCTGATGACCGGAACTGCCACGGCCGCCGACCAGAATCAGTGCAAGTGGCTCTCTCCGGAGGAAGCCACGGCGATCACCGGCAAGCCAATGAAATTCAGCTATCCCGACACCGCCGATTGCACGATGGAGGCTGAGGATGGAAAAGCGCAGCCGATTTTCTACGTCGTGGTTGATGATGCAGGGCCCTTCGCCGAGAAAAAAGAAGATCGCGACGCTCAGCCCGCGACCATCGGCGATCAATCCGTCTGGATTCCGCGCATCACGGCGCTGTGGGTCGTGAAAGGCAGTCATCTCATCGGTGTTCGCATCGGACCGTATGGAAGGCCGCCCGGCGCCACGCCGGCGGTGCGCGCAACGGCCGAAGCGATCGCACGCAAGATCCTTGAAAAACTATGAAGGTGCGACCACTGTTTTGCGCGACCGCGCTGATCCTTGCCATTCCTCTGCAGGCCATCGAGCTCGGTAAGGCCGAAGGCACCCTGACAATCAACGGGATCTCGACGCCGCTTCGCTTCGCGTACGGACGCAGCAAGCCGCAGGAGACGGATCCTGAAAAGACTATGATTCTTCTCACCAGCCATCCCCTTTCCAAAGAAGCGCTCGCGGACGACGCCGTGTTGCAACGAATGCGAAGGCAGCGTGACGTCGTCATCTTCAGCATCTGGCTCGACGCAAGACGCCAGCCGGTGAAAACGCAGCTCTACATCGCCGACGACTTCCCGGTGACCGGCATGCATCCCGAAATGTCGACCACTCTTTCTTCTCCGCGACTCGTCGACGGGACGATGAAGTTCGAGAAGGACTTTTTCGGCGATCAGATCGCGCTCGATGTCACATTCCGCGCCGCCATCGCGACCGGAGCCGCATTCGCGGAGAATCCCGCCGCTACGGCCGCCATCTCGCAGGGCGTCCGCTTTCCGCGTCCGCCTGCAATTTTCAGCGCGAAGGGGAAACCTTCGACGGCCAGCCGGCCGAAGCCTGCGCCGGCTTCGACTTCTGCAACGGCTCCCCAAACGCCGCTCGCCGGCACACCGCTTCCGAGCGGGGGCGGCGAACCTGGGCACGTGTATGTCACGTGGTCGAGCGCGTTTCGTAAAGGCGATGCCGCAACGTATCAGCCGCTGATGACAAAGACAGCTCCGGCGGCCGATCCGCTCGTGCGCATGTCGCGAGCGCTGCAGCCGATCCAGCTCGTGATCGTGCGAGGCGCGGTCAACGGCAACACTGCAACGCTGAAGCTCGAGGGTGTGTTGTTCGGCTCACAGACCTCGGGGTCCGCGACCCTCGTCAAGCAAGGGAATGTCTGGAAGGTCGACGAAGACACGTGGTCGATGCCATCGCAGTCTGCACTTCCCGTCCCGCAACCGGTGGCTCCACTGACGAACGGCACGCCACTTCCGTCTGACGGAGGCGCGCCGGGAGCGGTGTGGCGTGCCTACGACGCCGCCGTCGGAAAGAACGATGCCGGTTCGATCCGAAAGTTGCTGGGCCGAGACGGTCTGCGAGCATTCGATGCGCTGCAATTCGGCGATTTTGTCGATGTCATGCGAGATCTCCGAGCGGTCAATGCCCGGGTCGCCGGCGGCGTCATGAGCGGAAACAAAGCCACGCTGCGCCTGCAGGCCCCTCCGACACCTCGGCTCACCGGCGCGGGGACCGCGACGCTGGTCAACGAGGACGGCGTCTGGAAACTTTCTTTCCCCGTGGAAGAGTGGACTTCCGCCGCTGCTTCTCCTCCGTCACCCGATAAGCGTCGTTGACGACCGAGGCGACCTTTCCCCACGCGATTCCACGATCGAGGCGGACGCCGATCCATCCGCCCCCGCCAACGTACGGCGGAACGTAGAAGTTATCAGGATCATTTATCGTGAGTATTTCCTGCGCGCCCTCGGGCGCGTTGCACACGATCGCGTAGTTCCCGTCGCCGTGATGATTCGTCGAGAACATCACGAACGTTCGCTTCTTCACGAAGAAAGTCGCCTCGCCGTGCGAGAGCTTCTCGAACGTGTCGGGAAGCGACAGGCACAATTTGCGAACGCGGTCGAACATGTTCATGCGGCAGTCGCAGTCGTTCGGCCAACGCGTCCGGCGAGCAGGGCTTTGATGTCGGAGAGATGTCCAGCGTCGTGCGCCGTCCACAGCTTGAGCAGACGGGCGAGAGTGACCGTGCCGACGCCCTCCATCTCCGCGACCCGCTCCAGATCCGCTCCTGCGAGCCGCTCGATGGAACGCGCTCGCGATTGCGCGAATGCTTCCAGTGCCGGCAGCAGCGGCTGATTGTTGTAATCGCGCTCCGCCGCCAGTTTCGCGCCGTCGATATCCGGCAGGAAAGGGTTCTCCTCGCCGAGGACGCGAACGATGCGCTTCTCGTATCCCTCGATGTCGATATCGCGCAGATGGAGAACGTTTTCGCGTAACGAGAAAACATCGGGCGCCGGCTTCCGTGACAGCTCCGCTTCGCATACGCCATCAAGCAGCGCCCGAATGCGATCAGGCATCGTCGCGAGAGACTCGATCACGCCGTCATCTCCTCTTCCGACGGAATACCGTGCACACGCCGTCCCTCCGGTCCGTCGTTCTTCATCGAGGTCTTGTACAACTCGAAATGACCATCGGCCGCGTTCTCGGCCGTCTGCTGCCGCAGCGCTCGCATTTCATCTTCGCGCATCGGCTGAAAGTTCGTCGCGATGCGAAGATTCTGGAGCAGCACCTTCATCGAATCGATTCCGCTCACCGTCGTCCCAACCGGAAGGCTCATCGCATAGCGAAGCGCATCGGCGACTTTCACCGCGCGCTTTTTGATCGGAATCCCTTCGCCGCCAAGACTCTTCATTCCGATCGGTGTGATGCGCTGACGATGCAACTCCGGCAACACGCGCTGCTCGAAGCTCCGAAATCCGGCGTCGAAACAGTTGAGCGGAAGCTGACACGTGTCGAACGGAAACTCGTGCGACAGCATCTCGAGATGGATCGCCGGATCTTTGTGTCCCGTAAATCCGATGAATCGCACTTTGCCGGCGCGCTTCGCTTCTTCCAGCGCTTCCACCGCGCCGCCAGGTCGAAAGTAGATTGACGGCTCGTTCGCGTAGATCACTTCATGAATCTGCCATACATCGAGGTGATCCGTCTGCAGACGCTTCAGCGACTGATGCAGTTGCCGCATCCCAGTCTTCTTGTCCCGGCCATGGGTGCAGACTCTCGTCATCAAGAGCACTTCATGACGCCGGCCCTTCAGCGCTTTGCCCATGCGCTCTTCCGCCTTGCCGTCGTGGTAATCCCAGGCGTTGTCGAAGAAGTTGATGCCGCGATCGATCGCCTCGTGCACGATTCGAATCGCCTCGGTCTGCGTCTTCACACTTCCGAGGTGATAGCCGCCGATGCCGAGGATGGAGACGTCGACGCCGGTGTAGCCGAAAGTGCGATGCGTGATCATTTCTTCGCTTCCTTCGCCTTCGCTTGCTCCACGATCGCTGCGACGTCGTGCAGCAGTTTCTTCGCGTCGTACAGGATTCCGTCCTTCATCACGTACTTGATGCCGCCGACGCGCTCCGCCACGCCGGTGGTGTCGTTCACACGAATCCAACCGGTTCCGTACAACACTTTCAGATTCGCGATCGGATTCTGATCGACGATGACGAGATCGGCCAGCATGCCGGAACGCACGACGCCGAATTCCGGCCTGACGCCTTTCGGCGCGGCGATGGCCTCCGCCCCCCACATCGTCGCGGAGCGGATGACCTCCAGCGGATGGAATCCCGCTTCCTGCAACAGCTCCAGCTCGCGGATGTAATCGAATCCGTAGAGCTTGAAGATGAAACCAGAATCGGAGCCGGTCGTGACGTGACCGCCGCGGTTCTTGTAGTCGTTGAGAAACTGCATCCAGATCCGGTAATTGTTTCTCCACTCGACTTCGTCGGCGGTCGTCCAGTCGAACCAATACGAACCGTGCGCCGCGCGGCTGGGCTGATAGAAACGCCACAGCGACGGCAGGGTGTACGTGTCATGCCATTCCGCGCGCATCGCACGCATCAGATCGCGGCTGGCTTCGTAAATGGTGAGCGTCGGATCGATGTTGAAGTGCAGCTTGATCAGCTCATCAATCGTCGCGTTCCACTTCTCGCTTCCCGGAGGGGCGGCCTGCTTCCACAAACGGCCGGCCTGACCAAAACGATGCGACTCGTCGTTGTAGTTGTAGTCCTTCGGATAATCCTGGATCGTGCGGTCGGTGAAGAGCGATTCCGGCAGACCGTACCAATGTTCCATCCCGCGCAATCCCATGCGTGCGGCCTGAATGATGTTGGTCTGCGCGACGCCTAACTGCGCGAGATGGGTGGTCGATCCGAGATGGAGCTTGTTGGCTTCGTCGAGCATTGCCGCCAGGACATCAGGCGCAAACACCGACGGCGGGCCGAGGATCTTGAGTCCGTCGGCCCCTTTCTTCGAGACGAACTGCGCGAATTTGCGTCCCTGCTCCGGCGTGTCGATCGGACCGCCATCCCACGATTGTGCACTCGTGAAAACGTACGGGACGATTCGCGGCGCGACGATCTCGTTCTTCGCGCTGCGGTCGCGCTCATGCAGACACCAGTCGACGCCGTTGCCGCATCCCGGCTCGCGCACGGTCGTGATGCCGTGCGCCATCCACAATTTGAAAACATATTCCGCGGGCGTCCCCTGCTCCGCGCCGCCGGAGTGGCCGTGCATGTCGACGAATCCGGGAAGCACCCACAGATTCGTGCCGTCGATTTCGCGCGTCGGGTTCTTCGGCCGGCCCTCCGGCTTGATCGGAAGCTTCGGAAATCCGACGCTCTTCACTTCGCGGATGCGGTTTCCCTCGATGACGATGTCGACGGGACCCATTGGCGGAGCACCAGTGCCATCGACAACCGTCGCTCCTCGAATGATCAGCCGCTGGAACGGACCTTCTCCCTCGTCGACGCGGCGATCGGGCGCATACGGAACTTGTTGAGCCGACAGCGTCGCAGCGATGAAAAACACAAGTAAAACGCGTTGCATGTATTCAAAGGTTAACAGTTCAGGCCTCTCACGCGACACAATCCGCTGTTACCCTCGGCACATCAAAAGGAGAATGCATGCGTAACAAACTCTCGGCGCCAGCCCTCTGTCTTCTGTTCATCGTCCCTGCCCTCTTTGCCTCCGGCGTTCCCTCGTCGCCGCAGCCGTCCATGGGTATGAGTCCGCAGGACACCGCGATTCGCGCGTTCAACGACGGTCTGCGCTATCGCGATCGCGCGTGGAAGGCCGAGAAGGAGCTGGCGACAACTCAAGATGACGGACGACGCCAGAAACTGATGGAGGCCGTGCGGAAATCGTACGAGGCCGATATCCGATCGCAGCGCGCAGCCATCAACGACAATCCGAAGATGTTTCAGGCCTATACCGAGTTGGGATACGCGCTCCGGAAGACCGGCAACTACGACGACGCGCTCAGGTCGTACGACAAGGCGCTCGAGCTGATGCCGAATTACGGCGAGGCCATCGAGTATCGCGCCGAGGCCTATCTGGGACTCAATCGCGTCGACGATGCCAAGAGCTCGTATCTGATGCTCTACAACGGCGGAGCGAAAGAGCTTTCGAAACAACTCGGCGACGCGATGCAGAAGTGGGTCACCGATCGCAAAGCGACTCCCGGAGATGTTGCCGCGACGTCCATCGATGACTTCGCAAAATGGATTTCGCAGCGCACTGAAATCGCCGGGACAACCGGCACAGGGAGCTCGTGGCGTTGATCTTTCTCCGGCGCGGAACGCTGGCACTGGCGGTGACCCTCGCGGTCGCGTGCGCTCGCGTTCCGCGCCATCAGCAGCATTTTCTCCCGGTGGTCGAATCGCCGATTGCGTTGCCGCCGGGATTCGCTCCGCCGCCGGCGCCGCGTGACAATCCGCTGACGCTCGCGAAGGCGGAGCTTGGGCGGTATCTCTTTTACGATCGCCGCCTGTCGCGCAATCGAACCCAGAGCTGCGCCTCGTGCCACCAGCAGCGACTCGGATTTTGCGATGGCCGGGCGCACGCGATCGGCTCGACCGGCGAGGAGCATCACCGCAACACGATGACGCTGGCGAGTGTCGGTTATCGGCGGCCGCTCACGTGGTCGGATCCGAACATCCAGACTCTCGAGCAACAGGTTTTCGTTCCGCTGACGCATCACGATCCGATCGAGCTCGGCATGGACGGGCATTTCGACGAGCTGGTGACGCGGATTCGCGGCGACGATCGCTACGTGCGCATGTTCGGATCGGCATTTCCGGATCAGCAGGATCCAATCACGATCGACAACGTCGCGCGTGCGATCGCATCATTCGAACGGACATTGATCTCGGCGAGCTCGCCGTACGATCGGCTCGTGCTGTACGGCGAATCGAAAGCACTGGGCGACTCGGCATGGCGCGGCCGACGCCTCTTCTTTTCCGCTCGCCTCGGCTGCGCCGCTTGTCACGGCGGGCCGGATTTCGCGACGCCGGCCGATCGCGATGTTTTTCACGGTGGAGAATTTCGCATCGCGACTCTGCGAAATATCGCCGTCACCGCGCCGTACATGCACGATGGCCACGCGCTCACGCTGTCCGACGTCATCGATGATTACGCCGCGCACGGCCGCAAGCCGCTGCTGCGGCCGTTTCGCATCACCGCCGACGAAAAACGCAATCTGATCGCGTTTCTGGAGAGTCTCACCGACGAACGGTTTCTCTCCGACGCGCGATTTTCCGATCCGTGGTAAATCTACGCACCAACCATGGACGTCCGCATCAAGAGCTGGATCGAGCTCCAGGAAGCGGTCTTCTCCGATTCGTTGCGCACGCGCATTCAGCGGCACCGATCGCAGTTCGTGTTTCGCGGCGTGCCTCGAGTCTCGCACACGCTCGATACCAGCCTGCAGACCGGCGGCTTCGTCGCGCATGAGCGCCATCTGCTCACGAGCTTCCGCAAATACGCCGTCGAGAGCGCAGTCCACGGCGACTCGATCTGGAACTGGCTCTCGCTCGCGAAGCACCACGGTCTGCCGACGCGGCTTCTCGACTGGAGCTATTCACCGTACGTCGCGATGCATTTCGCGACCGCGAACTTCAGCCATTACGACGAAGACGCCGCGATCTGGTGCGTCGACTATCAGAGAACAAACGAACTGCTCCCGCCGCCGCTGCAAGACGTTCTGAAGAACGAAGATGCCAACATCTTCACGACGGAGTTGCTCAACACCGTCGCCACGACCCTCGCCGATTACGACGCGCTCGGCAAAGATTTCGTCGTCTTCTTCGAACCACCGTCGCTCGATGAGCGCATTGTGAATCAATTCGCGCTCTTCTCACTCCCCTCCAGCGCGAAGTTGTCGCTCGAAGAGCTTCTGAAGCGGCGCGAATCGATGTATCGCCGCATCGTCATTCCGGCGGAATTGAAGTGGGAAGTGCGCGACAAGCTCGATCAGGCCAACATCACCGAGCGCGTGCTCTTCCCTGGACTCGATGGACTCTCGCAATGGCTGAAGCGCTACTTCACGACGAGGAAATAGTTGTGTACTGCAGCGGCGACGAGTTCCCCAGCAAGCTATCAGGCCATCGCACCTCGCGGCTGAAACGGATCAGGATGCCGCCGGCAGAGGCTTCGTAGATCCAGTGACCGTTGGTGATCTGGGATGTCTCGAAACCTGGAATTGACTTCGGCCAGCGGCCGCCGTTGGCCTCGCGGGCGGCGCGAGCGATCAGCACTTTCTCGGTCAGCTCCGCCTCGTTCAGGAGCCGGTCGAGACGTTTGAACGTGCCGCTGATGTCGGAGCTGGCGACATCGGGGTCCGGAACGTAGAACCACTGGGAGAGGCCGCGCTGATAGGCGACAGCGAGATCGGCAGTTTCATCTATCGGCCGCTTTTGTCCCGCGACGAGGAGCTGCCGCGAGCTTTCCATGAGCGCGGGAAGATCGAGCCAGCGGATCGGTGTCGTCAGCAGAATCTTCCAACGCGGCCGTGCGCCGAGGGTCCAGCCCATCTGTGCGCTGATCGCGCGCTCCTCGTCGATGAAGCGAGCATCGGCGTAGATGTTCGTCTTGATCGCGCGCGTTGTTCTGTAGGTGTCGGATTGGGAGGCTGTGACGAGCGAGGCGCGGTAGTCGTGCTCCAACAGCCGCTTGCGCCAACTGTTCGGATCGACAGACATATGTCGCATCGCGAGAATCTGCATGCGGAAAATCGATGTTGCAACAACGTGCGCAACGAACTCCGGCCGCTCGCGGAGCGACTGATTCAGCTTCCACGAAGCCAGGAGAAGCTCCTCGCCGCCGGCGTGGTCACCGCGCCGATCGCGAACGAGAGCGGCGGCCAGCAGGAATTTGTGCAGTTGGATGAGAGGAAGAAAGTTGGGCGCATAACCGGCCGGACCGTATTCGATTGGCCAGGATGGCGGAGGCAAATGCCGCATGTCGGCGGCCATGCTGTCGAACAATCGCGCACGGCCAAGTACGTATCGCTCGACCGAAGGCGGCGGCGCAAGCGGACGGGATGACGTCGAGGCGAATTGATCCTCGATGTATTTCCTCACAGCAGCGAGCACCTCGGCAGGCGGCGGATCGATCGGAATCTTATCGCCGGGGACGTGCACGCCTACTGCGGCAATCCAACCAGAAAGCATGTCGGCGGTCTCGTTTTTCTCACTGTGATAGCGATCGGGGAATTGTTCCAGAGGGCCGAACGAGCGCGCCCACGCCGCTTCCGCCATTCTTACTCGGGCATACAGGACGAGCGGGAGTGCGAGCGCCGCAATAACGATCGCGAAGAGGAAGAACTTTTTCACGGAAGCTTCAAGGATACACTCTGCCCATGAGGCACACCTTTTTCGCGTTGCTGCTGGCCGCCACCGCACATGGCGAAACCCTGCTCGTTCTCAACAAAGCCGACGCGACGCTGACGTTCGTCGATCCGGCAAAGCTCCAGGTGTTGTCGAAAATCCCGACCGGCAACGGACCGCATGAAGTCGCGGTCTCGACGGACAACCGCATCGCGGTAGTTGCGAATTACGGGACCGGTCCTGATCCCGGCAGCACGCTGTCGATCGTCGATGTCGCATCGCGGAAAGAAACGAAGCGGCTCGCGCTTCCTGTTCTTCGGCCCCACGGACTCTTCGCGATCGGCTCGCACATCTACTTTACGGCCGAGGGGAGCAGGGTGGTCGGGCGTTACGACGTGGCGAGCGGCGCGATCGACTGGATCTCCGGCAGCGGCGCGAATGGCACCCACATGGTCGTCGTCATGCCCGGCGAGAAAAAAATCTACACCGCCAACATCGGATCGGACTCCGTCAGCGTTCTCGATCTGTCCAGCGCGCCGCGCGCGATCGCGCTGAAACAGATCGCGGTCGGCAAAGGTCCGGAAGGAATCGACCTGTCACCTGACGGCAAGGAAATCTGGGTCTCGCATCGCGGCGATGGCGCTCTCTCGATCATCGACACCGCCACGGACACCGTGACGCAAACGCTTGCTATCGGAACCAAGATGGCCAATCGCGTGAAATTCACTCTGGATGGAAAGCGCGTGCTGATCTCCGATCCGCCGGCGAATCAGGTGCTCGTGTATGACGCGTCGTCGCGGCAGCTCGTGAAGAAAGTCGACGTCGAGAAGGGACCGGAGGGAATCCTGATCGCGCCGGATGGCAGGCGCGCGTTCGTCGCGTGCAGCGATGCCGGCAAGGTCGTGGTGCTCGATCTCGCATCGCTGACAGTTACGGGCTCGGTTGCGACGGGGAATCAACCGGATGGGATGGCATACAGCACGAAATGACCTAGGAGTGGATGATGAGGCGCTTCATGTCTTCAAAGCGTCCGTCCATTTCGTCAAAACGTTCGACGGTTGCAACGCGGAATCGCTCGAGTTTCTCGTCGACCAGGATCACCGATTCCCCAACTCGCCTCGTTTCATCACGAAGGCTCTCGATTTGAACGTTCGCATGGCGAACGTCTGTTTCCACTCGTGAGAAACGCGTCTCGAGCTGCGTGGTGACAGCCCCGAACCTGGCGTCAAGGACCGCAATCAGCTCTTCGTCACTCACAGCATCACCGTACCTCGGCAAAAAGAAGCGGTCAAGAAATTCTCGCCCGTGTAGAAAACATCCACGACACCATCAGCCAGATCACGCCGAACGTGATCGCCATGTCGGCGATGTTGAAGACGCCGGTATGCAGCGGTCCAGCGCTGAGATAAACAAAATCGCTCACGCGCCCCGCGAATCGAAGCCGGTCGATCAGATTCCCGACGCCGCCGGCGATGATCGCCGCCAGCGCGAAGTCGTCGCCGCGATGCAACTCGCTGCGAAAGAGCGCAAACGCTGCCACGGCCAGTCCGATCGCGACAATGACATCGAAGACAATCGTGCGCATGCTCTCCGAAAAATTCTCGCCGAGGCTGAGGAAGGCGCCGCGGTTGACGGCGTAGATGAGGGTGATGGCACCGAAGTGGCGTGCCGGTCTGCCGCGCAAGTGCTGGCGGGCGAGAGACTTCGTCTCCTGGTCGGCGGCCAGGATCAGGACGATCACGACCGCGACTGCGAGTCGGCGCATGCGGGATTGTAACGATCCGCGGCGAACGGAGACTACAGTCAAGGACATGACTCTTCGAAAATCGTTCCTGCTGGCTGCCGCGCTTCTCGCCGTCCTCGGCGTCGCTGTCATCGACTCGCACGCGCAGTTTCATCTGCCGAAGAATTTGCCGAAGATCCCAGGCCTCGACCGAATCCCGGGCCTCGACAAACTTCTCGGCAAGGAACCGCCCGTCACGACATCGCTGGCGGACGCCCTCACCGAAGTCGCGTTTCTCGACGACTTCACTCCGGAGCTCGCACTGCCCCTCGGAGCTGCTCCGCACACGAGCGACGGCGACTTCAAACTCCGCCCAGGCTCCTATCACTACACGGCGCAAACTTACTGTCTTCACGCCGGAACGCACGCTCCGGGACGCGGCGAAGGCTACCTCTACGCTCCCCTGCGCGGACAGAGAGGGCAGATCATTCGAAACATTCTCCGCCACTCGGTGCAGCATCCCGAGATCAAGCAGCACGACATTCAGGTGTTGATCTGGTCGATTCTCGCGCGCACGAAGCCGACCGAGATGCAACCGGCACTGCAACAGGTCGCCGCGCAGCTTCTCACTCCAAAGGAGCTCTTCGATCTGAACGGCGGCGCTCTCGGCGTCCTGCCGGAGTCGGTAAAGCAAAAGGCGCTGGAGCAGGCGCCTCCGGCGCTGCGCGCAGTTCTCGAGGCCGAAAATCGCATCCGCGATCTCGTCACTCGCACTAACGCGACATTCGCTGACATCGAGCGCGTCGCGGTTCTGGCGGGCGATCCCCCCGTCCAGTCGGGCGATCGCACCGATCTTCCGCGCCAGCGCTGGTCCTATCACCCGGCCGGCTACTTCGTGCGATTCGATCCGAATGGATATCCGAGGACGACGGTCGATGTGTACGTGCCGGAGTGGTTCCAGATCATGCGCGATGACGCCGGCCGCATCACACGACTCAGCGACCAGTACGGCAATCGCATCGAGACGACGTACGCGGCAACGCGCAAGAGCATCGCACCTGATTCCCTCCGCGGTTCCGAGTTCGTTTCGGTGCGCTTCATCGATGGTCTCAGCGGAAAGACCGCCGGCAAGTGGGATAAGAGCGGATGGCTCTTGTCGGGTCCTGCCGGCGAGGGCAGCGAGGTCGCCGGTGAGACGTTGAGGATGACGGACGTGTCCTCCCGCGTCGTGGTGACGAAACAGCGCAAGGCGGAGTTTGCCAAGATCCTCGACAAGAAGAAAAGCGGCGCGTTGCCGCAACTCCTCGATCTCGCGGCGTACTACGACGCCGTCAGCGCGCTGGCCGGCAAAAGCGCGAAGGTCGCACGCTATCCGAACCTCGTGCTACGTGCATGGCAAGCGGCGTTCGTGCAAGGTGGCGCTTCTCGGAGCATCGCGTCGTCCTCGATGGCGTCGGCGAGCGGCGCGTCCGACGACGTCAGCGGCGGCAACGCCGATTTCGATCCGTCGGGCAACGTCGCGGTCCCCGGTCAAACGGGACGCCAACGATTGTCGCAGTCATCGCGTTGTGGTGAGGACTGCGGATGCAATCACGACGGTATGTGCAGCGATCTGAACCGTGCCTTGAACGCGATCACGAGCCCGGCCGGCAGCGATCCGCTCTCGCAACAATTGGCGAAGCTGAAGAAAGACTTCTGCGACAGCCCCTCGTCAGTCAAGCACATCGAACAGATGCAGAAAGACCTGGAGATGACGGGCCAGGGCGAGTACGGCTTGTATCAATTGAAAACCGCGCTCAACAACTTGAAGATGCAGGCCGGCTGCGGCACACCTGAGTTCGAATGTCCGTTAACCATGAACTCGGTGATGATGTGTCCTCACGGCGGTCACGTGGTCTGTACGCCGAGCGACACGAATCGGGCGATGCCGAATGGACCACAACTCAAAGCCACGGACATCTGCACCGTCGTCGGATGTCCGTTCAGCATCAACGGTCAACCCTCGCCATGCACGCGCGTGCAGTGGATACCGACCGGCGGCAATCTCAATCTCGACTGTCACAGCATCGGCATCGTGATCGGCGCAAACGGCGTCGCGCAAGGGCCGGTCACCATCATTCCGTAGTTACATGACGAGGGCGTTGTCGAGTCGAAGCTCGCGCTCCGCGAAGACGCGAATCGATGAAACGGCCTGAAAGCCGCGCGGCAGCTTCAGCCCGCGCTGCGCGCGCTTGCCGATGTACGACTCGAGGTCCGCAGGTTTCAGATTTGTGTAGCGCTTTCCGGCGAGCACGACGAGCGTGCCATCGGCGGGAACGACCGCCGTGCTGACGACCTTCTCCGGCGCAATCGGCGTCCGATGAATCTTGATCGTCTGCACGCCCTTGCCGCGCGTGAGCTGCGGCAACTCGCTCGCTCCGAACAGCAGAAGCTTTCCTTCGGTGGTCGCGGCGGCAATGTGATCTTTTTTCACGTCCTCGACACGCTGCGGCTTGAGTGTCGTCGCGCCATCGTTGACGTTGACGATCGTCTTTCCCGCTTTGCGATCCGTCACGAGCTCTTCGAAACGCGCGACGAAACCGTAGCCGTCATCAGTCGTGAGAAGCCAGAGATCGTCGGGCTCGCCCATCATGACGCCGGTGAATGTCGCGCCCGGCGGCGGCGTGAGAAACGCGGTGAGCGGTTCGCCGTGTCCTTTCGCGGATGGAAGCTCGTGCGCCGGCAGCGCGTACGTGCGGCCAGTCGAATCGAGAAACACCGCGACCTGATTGCTGCGGCCGCGCGCCGAATGTGAGTAGGCGTCACCACCTTTGTATTGCAGCGCGTTCGGATCGAGATCGTGTCCCTTTCCGGCGCGAATCCAACCTCTCTCCGAAAGCACAACCGTCACCGCCTCTGACGGAATGAGGGCCGTGGCATCGAGCGCTTTGGCCGCTTCGCGCTCCACAATCGGTGACCTTCGCCGATCGCCGAACTCCTCGGCATCGCGCACGAGCTCCTCGCGCACCTGCTTCTTGAGTCGGGCCTTCGATCCGAGAATCTTCTCGAGGTTCGTTCGCTCCTCCGCCAGCGTGGACTGCTCGCCGCGGATCTGCACTTCCTGCAGCTTGTTGAGATAGCGCAGCTTGAGCTCGAGGATCGCTTCCGCCTGCGGATCGGAAAGCTTGAATCGCTTCATCAGCACCGGCTTCGGCTCGTCTTCACGGCGGATGATCTTGATGACTTCGTCGATGTTGAGATACGCGATGAGGTAGCCGTCGAGGATGTGCAGCCGTGCGTTGACCTGATCGTAGCGATGCTGCAGACGGCGCCTGACCGTCTCGGTCCGGAATTCGAGCCACTCGAGCAACAAATCCTTGAGCGCATACAGTTGCGGCCGGCCGTCGAGCCCGATGATGTTCATGTTCACGCGGTACGTCCGCTCGAGATCGGTCGTCGCGAAGAGATGGGCCATCAGTTCTTCGGCATCGACGCGATTGGATCGCGGCACGATCACCAGCCGCGTCGGATTCTCGTGGTCCGATTCGTCCCGCAGATCGTCGACCATCGGCAGTTTCTTCGCTTGCATCTGCTGTG
>JALYZI010000268.1 GCA_030948915.1 Acidobacteriota bacterium | reverse complement strand
CGGCGCGATCACTTCGTAGGGGCCGAGACGCGTGCCTGGCGAAAGAGCGCTCATTTGTGTTCCAGATCGTTTTGCCAGTTGACCACTACGGTGATCGGAATCGAACGGATATTCGGAGGAACACTATTGATGATGAATCGCTGGCCGTCGCGGGTCACGTCGTACTCGCGTTCCTCGTCACGTGACGGGCGAATTGAAGCATCGAAAAGATGCGCAGGGACTCCCGGCTTGAGAACGCCGCCGGTCGTGTCGATGGAAACGGACATCATCCGTCCGCCCGGTGCGAGGAAAAACAACTCCTTTTCATCCCCGCGCCAGGTCGGTTGCGATCCGCCATCGGCCGTGATCTGGACGCGAGGTCCGCCCGCCGGATAACGCATGACATAGACCTGATATCGCCCCGATTCATTCGAGACATACGCGATCCAGCGCCCGGTCGGCGAGAAGACGGGTTGAGTCTCATTGAATGGCGAGGTCAGAAGCGGCACGATCGTCTTTCCGCTCAGCTCCATGGCGAAAATATCGTTTTGCCTTTGCGCAGAGATGCGGCGAAAAAGAAGAATGCGCCCATCGGGTGAGATGTCCTCAGCGAATTCGGGGACACTCGCGAACTCCTCCGTGAGCGCGACTTCGTCCGACCCATCGACCGATTTCATGAACAGGCTGGGAAAGCCGCCACGGTTCGATGAGAAGATCACATGCGTCGCGTCCGGCGTCAAAACGCCGACGAAATCGTCGCGAGGGTCAAACGTGATACGGCGGGACACGCGGCGTCCAATGTCAAACAGCCAGAGATCGAGCGTGCCGCTGACGGCGTCGGGAAGACCGTAGAGGACCTGCTGATCATCACGGCTCAGCCGGGGCCCAAGGTAGTAGTCGGCGGTGGCGGCTACCGGCTGTGCGTGACCGCCGCGATCGAGCCATTGCAGTGTTCCGGACGGTGTACCGGCTCCATACGCAAGAACTGCGTTCCGCGATGCACTGAACAGACCGAATCCCGAGGCGTGAAACTGCATCGCTTCGGTGGTGATGACCTGCGGTTGGCCTTCCAACTCCAACGCTCGCAGGTTGAAGCGCTGCCGCATCAGAGTTCGATCGCGCATGTACAGCAAATAGCCGGAATCGACGTAGACGACATTGGATGACGCGCTCATCACAGCACGCGGAACGGGTGAGTCGAGGCTGGCGACATTGATTGTTTCGCTCACCGCCGCGCTCATCGAAGGTTTGCGTATGAGGTACAGAAAATGTTTTCCGTCGGGAAGAAAAAGGGGCCAGCGATTCGAAACTTCGCTGCGCGCCGCATCGAGTTTCGTGACCTGCTGCGGCGTTCCACCGGCCGCACTCACGCGAAACAGGGGTGAATTGCCCGTCGGCGCGAAAATGATCTCATTCGCCTGCGACCAGCTTCCTCCTCGACCGAACGCCACCGGGCATAACGCCTGCGGCGCACCGCCGCTCACTTCGACCCGCTTCAGGTACCCACCCCCGAAAAACGCGATCGATCGCGAATCGGGCGACCAGAACGGAAAGCCTGCTCCCTCCGTTCCGGGAAGTGAAAAAGGTTCAGGAGCGCTGAGATCGCGGACCCAGAGGAGAACGCGGCCGGTGGCATCCTCGCTCGCCGGAAATGCCATGTACCGGCCATCGGGTGACACCGCCGGCGGTCCGATGTTGTAGTTGAGAGAGAAAGTCCAGCCCAAAGGCGCGGTGACCGTGAATCGGATCGGCCGCTGCGGCTTTGCTGGACGGAATGCCAACGCGGCAAGAATCGCGGCAGCGGCAATGGCCGCGGCGGCGATGCCCCATGGTACGCGCGACATGCGGGCGGGACCCTTCACGTCGGGAGACTCTTGAATCCGACGGAGCTCCCATTGCAGATCGGCGGCGCACTGCCATCGATCATCAGGATTTTTTGCAATACATTTTCGTACCACATTTTCGAACGCCAATGGCGCCAGCGGCTGGAGTTGCGTCATCGGCTTCGGCTCGCCGCTGACGATCGCGGCGATCAGGCTGGTTCTCGTTTTTCCTTCGAACGCGCGCTTGCCGGTGGCCATCTCGTAGAGGACGGTGCCGAAAGCGAAGATGTCGGTGCGCGCGTCGGCCTGTTGTCCTTCGAGCTGTTCGGGCGCCATGTACTGGAACGTCCCGATGATGGTTCCTTCGGCCGTCAGCGGCTTCTGCATCGTCGCCTCGGTCGGTGCCGGTGCCGCCCCACTTTTCGCGAGACCGAAATCGAGGAGCTTCGCGCCCGACTTCGTAATCATGATGTTGCCGGGTTTGAGATCGCGGTGGATGATGCCGGTGCGATGTGCCTTGTCGAGCGCGTCGGCGATCTGCACGCCGTATCGCAGGACCTGATCGAGCGGGAGTGGACCTTTCGCGAGTCTGTCGGCAAGCGATTCACCCTCCAATAGCTCCATCACGAGGTAGTTCTCGCCGACGTCGTACAGCGTGCAGATGTTGGGATGATTGAGCTGCGAGATTGCGCGCGCTTCGCGCTCGAAACGCTGCGCGAGTTCCGGAGGCACGACTTTGATTGCCACCTCGCGCGCCAGCCGCGTGTCGCGGGCCCGGTAGACCTCGCCCATCCCGCCCGCCCCGATGGGCGCGAGTACTTCGTACGGCCCGAGACGGGTTCCGGTGGCGACGGCCATGGCGATTTTGGAAGAATTGTACCGTGCGTCAGCGCCGGCGCTCAGCGGGCGTAGACGCTGCGTACCCATGCGGCGTCGGCGGGCGAGAGGGCGTTTCCGATCGCGGCCGCCGCTTCGACCTGCTTCGGATTGCGCTGGCCGAGGAGCACGGTCGCGGTCGGATTGCCGGTCAGCAGCGCCCCGACGACCGCGTGCAACGTCGCCTGTCCCTTACCGTGAAATCGCTGAACCGTCGCGTCACGCGCGCGCTGCATCCGCTCGATGAAAGCGCGATCGCGAAACTCGGGGATCCCGCTGCGGAAGTCGCCCTTGGGAAACTCGTGCGGCTGGTCGTACTTGCCGAGGAGAAGACCGTGTTTCAGCGGCGAGAAGAATGCCACGCCGAGGTCGTGGTCGTCGACCCAGCGTTTGAGGCCACTCGAAGCATAGGTGTCGTCGACCAGATTTCGAAACGGTTGGACGACATCGGGATCGACGCGCTCGATGAACCGCATGATCTTCGATCCGTTCCAATCCGAGAGGCCGATGAAGCGGATCTTCCCGTCATCGCGCAATTGACGCATCGTGGACAGCGCGTCGTCGAAGTATTGATCGTTCGGTCCGAAATCGCAGTGATGGAAGTAGTACAGATCGAGGCGATCGGTCCGCATGTTCCGCAGCGAACGCTCGCACTGCGAACGCATGAAGTTCGGATCGTAGAAATGATTCGACGGGCCTTTGACCCATCCGAATTTCGACGCCAGGAAAATCTCCTTGCGTGGGACGTCGGCAAACACCTCGCCGATCAGCTCCTCAGCGTGACCATTGCCGTAAGCATCCGCGGTATCCCAGTGCGTGATGCCGTGGCGATACGCGGCGATCAGAGCTTCCTTCGCGAGGCGGTCGTCGTGACCACTCCATCCGACCGAAGCGCCTTCGCTGACGTTAGGCCCGCCGTGTCCCCATGTGCCCAACGAAACCGTGGGGACCTGAACGTTGGTGCGGCCGAAACGAATGGTGTGCGTCACAGATCTTCGATCTTGAGCATCCCGCCATGCCAGTACTTCTTGAATCGCGCGGCGGCCGTCTCGGAAGGCTTCTTCTGCTTCCGCTGCGCCTCCGCCAGCCCGAACAGCGACCGCGGATTGTTCGGATTGCGCGTCAGGTCCTCGCGGAAGACTCTTTCGGCTTCCGCGAATTGACCATCGCGCACGAGCGCGGCGCCGAGCGTCTCGCGCGTCGGATAGAACCAGTCGGCCGGCTCGTCATAGTCGAGCGAATCTTCAGCCTCGACCGCACGGCGGTAAGCACCGATCGCTTTCGCGCGATCGCCGCTCGCGTCGGCAATTCTTCCGTCGAGGACGGCGGTGGCGACTCGTCCGATCGCCTTCGCCGGATTCTGCATCAAGCCGGGGTCGTCGGTGAGTGACTTCCGCGCCTCCTCCAGCTGGCCGCGCTCGCGCTCTGCGCCCGCCACGTCGCCCAGGCGCGCCAGCGCAACGCCGCGCGCGAAGTGCGACATCGTTGTCGACAATGGGCCCACTTCGGCTGCCGGCATGCGAATGACATCGGTCCACTTCCCGAAACGCAGGAGCAGAAGTACCGGAGACGCCGCTGCGCTTTCGAGCATCGGCATATCTTTGGCCATCGCGACGCCGGTGGCGCCGAACTCGTCCGCCATCTTCTTCGCGTCCGCGAACCGCCCTTCCATCGCATACGAGGCCGAACCGAACTGCAGGTTGTGGTTGTAATACATCAATGGATAAATGCCTTCCTTGCCGTTTTTCTCGATGAACTTGCGATCGACGGCCGCCGCGGTAGCGTTTGCCCTGGCGGCTCCGCCGTAGTTTCCGGTCCGCTGATAGATGTGCGCCGGCATGTGGACGAGATGTCCGGATGCGGGGGCCAGCGTGTTGAGCCGGTCGGCCGCCTTCAGCGCGCGCTCGGGATGGGGAGATGCTTCGACCGCGTGGATGTAGTAATGATTGGCGCCGAGGTGTTGCGGATTGCGTTTCAGCACCGATTCGAGCACCGACACGATCTCCTCGGTCTGCGGCGCTGGTTTCCCGTCGTGGGACCAGAATTTCCAGGGCCGCAGATCCATCATGCTTTCGGCGTAGAGAGTTGCGATGTCGAGGTCGTCCGGATATTTCTTCGAGAGCTCGCCCATCGCCAGGCTGTAATCCGCGGCAAGCTTTTTCAGATCGGCGTTCGGATCGTCCGAATACCGCTTCGCGAGAACTGCGATGAGATCGCGCTCTTTTTGCGATCCCTCTTTCTTGAGCGCCGCCTGGACCGAGGCGTAGGCTTGTTTCTCACGATTGGGATCGACATCGAGATTGATGTTCGGCCCGAGCGCGAGCGCGGTGCCCCAATCGGCCATGGCGAGATTCGGATCGAGTTTCGAGGCCTGCTGGAAAGACTTGATGGCCGCCTCGTGATTGAATCCGTACAGATACGCCAATCCCTGGTCGAAGTACCGCTGGGCATCGGCGTTTTTTGTGCTCGTTGCGTAATGCACCTTGCCGAGGCCCGGTTCGATCGCGGCGACAACGAGGAGCGCTACAGTTGGAAGAAACATGATCGACTCCTGCCTTTTTTGCGCGCATCTTAACTCGCTCGAGCTCGTCTATGACGACAATCGTGCCGCGGTCGTACTGCATGAGGATTGGGCGATTCGCGGGCATGCGATCGTGATCTTGAAGCGCCACGCCGAAAACATATCTGAGTTGAACGAGGAGGAGCTGGGACATTTCTGGCGTGTTTACCGCAGCGCCGAGCTCGCGCTTCTCGAGATCACGAACGCCGATCGGGCCATCATGCTGAAGCTCGGAATCGCGGTGCCGCATCTGCACGTGCACATTTATCCCGTGCGTGCCGCGCTCGACCGGGCTGCTGTCATGAACATCATTGAGGGACGAGTGCGTGAACCTCGTGACGAAGAGTTCGTGAGGATACTGGAGCGCCGGCTTCAAGCCGGCCGGTCGCGCGGGCTTTGAGGCCGCGCCGGCAGGTGGCGGCGATCCTTGACATTCCGCCCCTCCTGAATGAGCATTCATTCAGCGATGGCGCGTCAGAATCCCTCCCCGATCACAGCCGAAGTTGGTCGCCCTCAGAGCAAGCGTGAGCGCATCCTCCGCGCAGCAACCGACGTCTTCGCGCAGAGCGGATATTTCAACGCCAAAGTCTCGGAAATCGCTCGTGAAGCTGGCGTTGCCGACGGAACGATCTATCTCTACTTCGACGGAAAGGAAGACCTGCTCACCAGCATCTTCCGCGAACACACGCGCAATTATCTGCAGTCGCTCGAGCGCGATGTCGCGAACGTAAACCGTCCCGAGGAGCGCATCCGCATTGCGATCCGCCATCATCTCCAGACGCTCGGCCGCGACCGCGCATTGGCGATCGTCGCGCAGGTCGAGCTGCGGCACAGCCTCAAGTTCATGACGCTGCTGTCGCATCAGGAAATCGCCGACTACCTCAACATCCTGCGCAAGATCGTCGAGCAGGGACAGACTGAGGGCGTTTTCCGGCGCACTCTGCATCCACAGCTGCTTGCAAAGGCGATCTTCGGAATCGTCGACGAGATGGTGACGTCGTGGATCCTGTCGGAAAAGGATTACTCGCTCGCCGACCAGGCGGACGCAGTGGCGGATTTCGTTCTCAACGGGCTGCTGTGACGCTCTTCGCGTAGTCGCGAACTGACTTCCAGCGAATCGGGAATTGCTTGCCTGTGCGCGACATGTCGATCGGATCGCCCTTCGCGTAGAGGAGCATCAGCGATGCGAAGGAATGCTGCATCGGATCGGTCGCCGCTGCACGCTGCGCCTGCAGCGCCTCTTCCGGAACATGCTGCACATTGAATTTGCGACCGGTGGATTCTTCGAAGATCCGCACGACGTCGAGCGGTGAAAGCGCGTCGGGGCCGCCGATCTCGATGGTCTGGTTCCGCGCCGATGGGTGTTCAACAGCCTCAGCCGCGAAAGCCGCGACATCGAACAGAGAAATCCAGCTGATCGGATTCTTGCCGGCTCCGTAGATCGTCGCGGTGCCCGCGGCGGCGTCGAATCCGAGAGCGGGCGAAAGCCAGACTTCCATGAAGACGCTCGGGCGAAGAATCGCGTACTCCATGCCGCTCTTCATCAGATGCTGCTCGGCGGCGTTTTTCGCATCCGCCAAGGCGCACTTCGGCGCTTTCTGGTGATTGAAGGAGACCAGAACGAAACGGCGAACGCCGGCAGCTTTCGCAGCATTGATGAGCGCAATCTGTCCTTGCAGATCTACGGTGTCGATGGCATCGCCGGCCTGACGGGAAAACGTCGACGACACAGTGGAGACAACACTCCGGACATTCCGGCACGCGGCAGTCAGCGACGCAGGGTCCTTGAAATCGGCGATGACCACCTCGGCTCCGCGGCTCTCGAGATCATTCACGAGGTCCTGATTCGAGGTCTTTCTGACAATCGCGCGGACAGACTTCTTTTTGTCGAGTAGCAGGCGGCTGATTTCACGGCCGACGAGACCGGTAGACCCAGCAACAAGAATCATGGTTCCTCCTAAAGAAACAAACTCTCTTTCGCGAGCTCGCACGCACGCTCGAGCGTCTGGCGCGCGTCATCGCTTCGATCCTCGGTCCACGACTGCACCGATTCGCGCAGGGCGGCTTGCAACGCGTCGTTCAAACGATGCTGCTGCGGTTGAATCAAAACTTCCGCCAATTGCACGGCGTCGATCGTTCGGTCGCGTTGCAACAGCGCGTCGATCATTGGAAAAGATACTGCCCACCAGTTCGGACCGGCCAGTGGAAGCGCTCGGGCCAGCTCGACGGCTTCCTGGCCCAGCCGCAGGACTTCGTCGAGATCTCCCTTGCGCCACGCGAGCCACGCGAGATTCGCTTTCGCGACCGCCACGTACTCCACCATTCCTCCCGCGGAGGCGACGGCCATGCTGCGTTCAGCGAAATGCAGGACGGTCGCATCGTCGCGACGTTTGCGCGCCACGATCGTGAGATAGGTCAGACATCGCGACTGCAACACGATGTCGCCCGATCGCTCACTTCCTTTGAGAGCGCGTTGCAGGAGAGGCTCGGCAAGATCGAGCTCGTTGCGCCACATGTGACTGAAACCGAGCATGAACATACCCATATCGGAACGCTCACCAGCCGCCTCTTCGGCCGCCAACGCCATGCTTGCAAGCGCCAGGGTCTCATCGGAGACCGCATAACGATCGCGGCGTAAGCCGGCCATGACACGAACGTGAAAAAATTTCGCGCGCTGCGCGGGCGTCGCGCGCGTTTTGATTTCTCTTTCGATTTGTTCCGTCAGCCTGTCGAGCGAGGCGAGATCGGCTTGCCAGTAAAACATCCAGCCGCGATCGAGTTGAATCTCAATCCATTCGCGCCACCGTTCCCCGCTGGCGGTGTCCATCGATTCCACCTGCCTCTCCGCAGAATCGAACGCCGCCGCCGCATCGGGATATGCACGCTCGACCACGAGAATGTTCGCCGTCTTTCGCAGCAGGCGTGCTCGCGCGAGCCCATCTTCAGCAGCTGAATTCTCGAGAGCCTTCGTGTAGGCGGCCCGACCATCGCCGTGCTGTCCGATGAACGCGAAGACATCGCCCAGCAACTCATGTAACGGCGCGGTGGCCCCTTCCCGCTCGGCCGGATTCGCGATCCGCTTCGCGCAGTCGAGTCCGCGGCGCGCCAGGAGGATCGCCTCCTGATTTGCAAACAACCTTCGGGCATGCTGTGCCGCGACGAGAAAAAAATGCGTAGCCTGCCCGAAATCCCGTGCGGTTTCATACAGCAGCGCGAGTTGCGAAGCGACCGGTGCGATGCTGGCAGCAGAGACCTTGCGAAGCGCGTCGGCTACTTTCGAGCTCAGCGTAACTTTTTTCGCAGGTCCCAGCGATGCGTAAAGATTGTTCTGATAGAGGACATGTACGAATCGATAACGCAGGCTCGGCGTCCCGTCGGCATGCTCGCGCTCTCCGATCGCGCTGATCAGCTCGTGGATGCGGTCGAGCTGCGCGAGTGTCTCTTCGACTTCAGCGGCGTCCATTTCCAGCGCTCGAGCCACGACGACAGAGTCGAACTCCGCACCCTGGACGCTGGCGGCGATCAGAATCCGACGCTGCTCATCGCTGAGCTGATCGATCTTGCGATCGATCATGCTGCGAACGGACGCCGGTATTTCCTGCTCGATTTCGCCGACTTCCCGGGTCAGCGTCCACACGCCATCGCGTAATGCGATGACCTTCTGATCGCGGAGGTACCGCAACAGATCGACCATGAACAGCGGGCTGCCCTCGGTCTTCTGATAAATGAGACTCTGGAAGTCCTCGCCGAATCGATGGTCAGGAAACTCCAGCTGAATGTATTTCTGAAGGTCGTCCCAACTCAGAAAATGCAACGAGAATTGCTCGAGACTCCCGCGAGGTTGCAGCTCCCGCGTCAACTGCAGAAACGAATGCTTGCGCAGGAGCAGCTCGGATTGGCGCGCGGTGGTGATGATGAAGAGGCGCATTTCGCCGAGATGCGCGGCAAGGTAGCCGATCAGATCGATCGTCGAAGCATCCGCCCAGTGGATGTCATCGAGAAACAGAATGATGGGACGGCTCCGCGTGGCCTCCTCGAAAAAGGCCGTCATTTCTCGCTTCAGCCTTTCCTGACCGGCAGCCGGAGGCGAAGTCGAATGCGGCGCGCTCGGCTCAGCCGGCGCGACCTGGCGGTACCACGCCGGTGCGAGCAGCTTGAGCGTTTGCGCAAGCGTGCGATCACTCTTCACCAATGCCGCGAGTGCCTCGAGAATCGGCAGGTAGGCTTCGCTTCCCGCAAGCCGCTCGGAACAGCGTCCGACCGCGATGACGCCTCGCGTCCGCTCGCCGGCCTGGGCGAGACACTCTTCGACCAGCGTCGTCTTTCCCAACCCGGCCTCGCCGGTCACGCTGATCACTTCTCCACGCGCCTTGCCGAAGCGTTCGACGATCCGCGCCCGCTCATCTTCGCGGCCTACAACGTGCCGTGCCGGCCGTTGCTTCGGCGTCGCAACGATGTTGGGAACGGCCACGTTTTGCAGTGCGGCATGTACTTCCGAGGCCTTCGGCCGTCGAGAAGGCTCCTTCATCAACATCGCGTCAAACAACTCGTCGATCGGGGCAGGCACTTCCGGACGCACCGCCGAGGCGCGAATCGATTCGGAGCTTACGATGGCGCGGACCAGCTCGGCGCGATTTCCGGATTCGAAAGGATGACGCCCGGTGAGTGCCTCATAAAGCAGGATGCCGAGAGAAAAGATGTCGGACGGCGGCCCGACTGTTTCGCCGGTCGCTTGTTCGGGCGACATGTACTGAAAAGTTCCGATCGCGACGCCGGGACGTGTCTGCAGCTCGGTTGCGCCGTCGCCGCCGTCGATGACCTCTTCGAGCTTCGCCAGGCCGAAGTCGAGAATCTTCACTGAGTTGCGCGGTGTGATCATGATGTTTCCAGGCTTCAGATCGCGGTGCGTGATGCCACGCTCGTGCGCGATTTGGAGAGCGTCAGCGATCTCTGACCCGTAGCGGGAAAATTCGTCGAGCGTCAGGGGACCGCGGATCAATCGGTCACCCAGAGTCTCTCCCTCGACGAACTCCATGACCAGAAACTCGACATCGCCCTGTTCGCCAATGTCGTGGAGCGTGCAGACATGTGGGTGAGACAACGCGGAAATTGCGCGCGCCTCGCGCTCGAATCGCTGCCGGATCTGCCGATCACTCGACCACCGTGGCGCGATCACTTTTAGAGCGACCTGTCGCGACAGCCGCGTATCGGAGGCGCGGTAGACCTCTCCCATCCCGCCCGCCCCGATTTGCGCGACGATTTCGTAGGGTCCCAGACGGGTGCCCGGAGAAAGGGTCATCGTGAATGTTGACTGCGACGCAAGGATACTACTCGGCTGGGGCGACGGCCGCCGCAGCGGACGGAAGCTCTTCCCATCGGCTGTGCGGCTTCCGGTTGAGGATCAGCCAGTTCCAAACGAGCTCGCCGTAACCGTGCGCCGTCATGCCGCGCTTCCCGTAGAACGGCATCAACAGCTTTTGCAGGCGCGGAAGGTTGTAGAACGGAACGCCCGGAAAGTAGTGATGCTCGAGATGGTAATTCGAGAAGAGGAAGATCGGGTCCCAGAACCAGGAGCCCTTCACGAGCGTCGACCACTGCGCGGCGTCATCGGGATTGATGTCGTAGTGCTGGCCGAGGCGGTTGAGGGCGAAGGCGATCGGGAAGACGAAGACCACCGGGACCACGTACAGCTTGAACGCGATCCACGGGCCGCCGATCAGCGCGATCGCGGCGAGAATCGAGAGTTGAAAAAGAATCGTCGCGATGCGCTCCCGCGCGATCAGTTTCCGGACTTCGGGCTCGTACGACGCCGTCTCTTTTTTGGCGGCGCGAAAATAGATCGGGAACAGCGCGGGCGTGAAGTAGAGCAACTTGAGCCATCGCGCATTTTTCTTCGGCGAGAGATAGTGGCGCTTCGGATCTTCTTCGTACGATCCGAGTCCCGCATGGTGGTCGAGATGCCACCGCGTGAATTGCGATGCCGAGATGCCGCTCGGCATCGCGTACAGAAGTCCGAGAACGCGATAGGCGCGGTCGCTCGAGGCCGGCAGAACCGCGCGGTGTACGACTTCATGCAGCAACACCGTGAAATCGAAAACGGCGAATCCGGCGAGGAACGCAAACGGCAGCCACAGATACCAGCGATCGAAATGGACGATTGCGGTGGCCGAGAGACCGATGGCGGCAACGTTCAGGATCGCGATCAGCGCGTGGAGCCACGGCTTTTTCTGATGCAGCCGGCGCAGGTCCTCAGCCGACAGTTCGGCGGCGAGGTCGCGCTTCAGATGCTGCGCATGATCTGCGTAGTACGAGGGCATGACCGGTATCCTGACAACCCGAGAACCTGCTCATTTTATTCGGCATTCTCTCTGCGTACTCTGTGCCTCTGTGGTGAGTGGCTTCTCACCACAGAGGCACCGAGATGACAGAACGCATGCGCATTTACACCATTGGCCATTCGACGCGGCCGCTTGACGAGCTGATCGGTGTCCTTCGTGAGCACGGCGTAAAACGGCTGGCCGACATCAGACGATTTCCGGGCTCCCGCCGCTACCCGCATTTCTCGCGCGAGTCGCTGGCGGTTTCTCTTCCAAAGGCGGGAATCGAGTACGTGCACGTCGTCGAGCTTGGAGGCCGTCGCGATCCCCTTCCCGATTCCCCGAATACTGCGTGGCGAAACGGTCAGTTCCGAGGGTATGCGGATCACATGGCGACTGCCGGATTTCAGAACGCACTCGATCACCTGCTGGAGTCCGATGCGCCGACGGCGATCATGTGCGCGGAAGCGGTCCCCTGGCGCTGTCACCGAAATCTCGTCTCGGATGAGCTCACGCGTCGCGGCCACGAAGTCATTCACATCCTCGGCCCAGGCGCTTCGCAGCGACATGTGATCAATCCCGTCGCGCGTGTCGTCGACGGCCATCTCGTCTACGGGCCGTCATCCTGAGCGCAACAACAGAAGCAATTTCGTTCGAAATTCGGAATGAAAAAGCAGTGAGATCTTCCACTTCGCTGCTCTCAGTGGCAGGATGACGACCGAATGCTCGTCCTCCACGATCCACTGCGGCAGACCGATCTTCCTCGCGGCTGCATCGCAACGATCGGCAACTTCGACGGCATGCACATCGGCCATCAGGAGATCATCCGCGGCGTCGTCGAGCAGGCCCGCGCGATGCAGCGCCCATCGACCGTCATCACGTTCCATCCGCATCCGCTGTCGATCGTCGCCCCCGATCGCGTTCCGAAGCAGATCCTGACCCTGGCGCAGAAGGAGGAGCTTCTCCGCTCGATGGACGTCGACGCGCTGCTCGTCGTTCCGTTCACGCACCAATTCTCCCGTTGGACGGCGGATCGCTTCATCGATGAGTTTCTGGTGTCGGCGCTGCAGGTGAAGGAAGTCCGCATCGGACGCGACTTCTGCTTCGGCGCAGGCCGTGAGGGGAATCTCGCGAAACTGCAGGCCGCCGGCGTGCGGCACGGCTTCGCTGTTCACGGCATCGAGGAAGTGCGCATCCGCGGAATCCGCGTTTCGAGCTCGATCGTGCGCGACGCGATCAACAAAGGCACCATGCGCGCCGTCTCACTGGCCCTCGGCCGCACCTATTTCATCGATGGCCGCGTCGTCACGGGACAACGCCTCGGACGGAAGATCGGCTTTCCGACGGTCAACATCGAGCCGACGAACGAGCTCCATCCCGGCGGCGGTGTTTATGTCACGACTTCGCGTCTCGACAGTTTCGCGCGTCCGTTCGCGAGTGTGACGAACATCGGAGTTCGTCCCACGCTCTACGAAAACTACGCGCTGACGATCGAGAGCCACATCTTCGACTTCGATTCCGACGTCTACGGCGACATGGTCCGGCTCTATTTTCATCATCTCCTTCGCCGCGAGCAGCAATTCCGATCGGCGCTCGAGCTCAACAATCAGATCCACCTCGATATCGAGCGGTCGCGGCGGTACTTCGCGCGGCATCCGGATCGCTTCAACGAGATCGGAGTCCGAACGCAACCGTGACCGATCCTGTCCTCGCTCTGGTTCTGATCGTCGCCGCAATCGCAAGCCTCATCGCCGTCCGATTCTTCAAGACGCTCGATGGAAGCCTCGACATCTGGACCACGCCGCTTCTGGCCGGCCTCGCCAGCGGCGTGATCCTCCGTTTGATCGGAACGTCGGCGCCGCTCGCGATTGCGATCGTGCTGACGCTGGCGGCCTTGTACGTCCGCCTGACGGGCCACGAAAGCGAGCCGATCGATGGAATGCTGCTCGGTACGGCTTGCGGGTCGACGGCGGCCATCGCGCTCGTCATCCACAGCGAGATCGAGTGCCGCGTGCTTGCGGAATGTCTGCTCGCCGGCGCTGTGGCGGGATTCGGCATCACATTCGCGTCATTGCATGTCACCGACCGGCTGCGACAGGTCCTGATCGACATCGCGACCGGCGTGGCAGCGATCGTCGTCGCGTACATTCCGCATTTCATCCGCAACGATCGGATCGCCGCGATCGTCACAGTGATCGCCATTCCGCTGATCGCCGTCGTCACGGTCTTTCAGCAATGGCCGGACGTGCGCGCGGAGTTGAGCCACGAAGCGTCGCTCGGATTCGTCAATGACTCCGACGTCCGCCGCACCGCCCACCCGCTGCTTCGCCTCGGCAGCGGCAGATGGGCCGATCGCAGGGCACACCGCGAATTCGTCCGGCTCGCGAACAAAATCGCGTTACGAAAACGACAGCAGCGAAACCGTCCCGATGTCATCGCACGTCTCTATCAGGTGGAGATCATCAAACTCCGCATGCTGATCCAGGAGATGAGCAAGATCGATCGCGATGTGGTCTCGGCGTCGCATTCCGCCGAACTGCCGTCGGATACAATGGCTCGCAGCAAATGACGAGACGCCTTCTCGTTTTTTTCCTCAGCTGTCTCGCCGCTCCCACCCTTCTCGCGCAGGCCAAAGACATGGGGCCGGCGGCGCAGTACTACAAGCAGACGCTCCCGAAAAAGGACAGCAAGTTCCAGCTGTTCACGCCGCCAAAAAAAGGGGGCGAAGTCCAGTACAAAGCGAATCGCCAGACGCTGGAGAAAGAGGAATACGCCATTCTCGAAGGCGATGTCGAGATCAAGTACGAAGACATCAAATTCACCGCCGACAAGATGACCTACAACAAGCGGACGAGCGACGTCACCGCGCAGGGGCACGTCATCCTCGATCAGGGAACGACGCGACTGGCAGGCGACCAGGCAATTTTCAATCTCGACACGAAGACCGGGACTTTCTTCCACGCTACCGGCAGCATGGAGCCGGCGATGTATTTCACGGGCGAAAAGCTCGAGAAACTGGATGACGACAAATACCGGCTGACCAACGGCGTCCTCACCTCCTGCGAGCTCGATTCGCCGGCCTGGTCGATCCACGTCGCGCGCGCCGATGTGACGCTCGACGATTACGCGCGGATGCGCAACGTGGCATTCCACATCCGCCGCCTGCCGGTTTTGTGGCTGCCGCATCTGGTGTGGCCGACAAAAGGAGACAGGAGCCGAGGGTTTCTCATTCCCCGGGTGT
>JALYZI010000248.1 GCA_030948915.1 Acidobacteriota bacterium | reverse complement strand
CTCCTGGAACGATGCAGCGGAGATGAAGCTGTCCGTCGATAGCGATGCTTTGGTGATACCGAGAAGCAGCGGCGTGCCGTCGGCGGGTTCGCCGCCGCGGTTCATAACTTTCTCGTTCTCTTCCATGAAGCGGAAGCGATCGACCTGCTCGTCGACGAGGAAATCGGTATCGCCGACTCTTGTCACACGAACCGAGCGCAGCATCTGACGGCAGATGACTTCGATGTGCTTGTCGTTGATGGCAACGGACTGCGAGCGGTAGACCTCCTGGATCTTGTCGACCAGGTAACGCTGCAGCTCCTTGATGCCGAGGACCGAGAGGACGTCGTGCGGATCGATGGGTCCATCGATGAGCGGATCGCCCGCCCGCACACGCTCAGTCTCCTGCACGTTGACGTGCACCGATCGCGGCACCGAATACTCGTGACGCGTTCCCTCGTCGGTCTCGACGATGACGCGGCGCATGCCCTTCACAACCGGACCGTGATGCACGATGCCATCGACCTCCGAGATGATCGACTTGTCGCGCGGATGGCGCGCTTCGAACAGCTCGACCACGCGGGGCAGACCGCCGGTGATGTCCTTGGTCTTGGTCGTGGCGCGCGGGATCTTGGCCACGATGTCGCCCGGATAAACTTCCGCGCCGTTCTGCACCATCAAATGCGCGCCGGTCGGCAGCAGATACTTGCGCTCGTCGCCGGACTTCTTCGTTTTGACTGTGACCGTCGGGGTTCGCTTCTCGGCGGTCGCCGACTCGACGATGACCATCTGCGTTAGGCCGGTGACGCGATCGGTCTCTTCGCGGACGTTCTCGCCTTCGACGATGTCCTTGAACACGATCTTGCCGCCGACTTCCGTGAGAATGGCCGAGGTGAACGGATCCCACTCGACGAGCGGGGTTCCGGCGTCGACATGCTGTCCGTCGTGCACCTTCAGCGTCGATCCGTACACCAGCGCGTAACGCTCTTTCTCGCGCGGCGGCATCAGTTCCTGGCTGGCCTTCTTCGACTTCTTGGGCGCGGTGTCCTCGACGATGATCAGCTTGCCGTTGCGGTTGATGACGACCAGGTCGCCGTTCTTGTTGGTAACGGTGGAAACGTTGATGAATGTCACTTTGCCGGGGTTCGTCGCTTCGTGCTTCGACTGCTCCGAAACGCGCGACGCCGTACCGCCGACGTGGAAGGTTCTCATGGTGAGCTGCGTGCCCGGCTCGCCGATCGACTCGGCGGCGATGACGCCGACCGCTTCGCCGATCTCCACCAGCTTGCCGCTGGCGAGATTGCGTCCGTAGCAGCGGCGGCAGACTCCTCGCCGCGTCTCGCAGGTCAGCACCGAACGGATCTTCACCTGCTCGATGCCCGCTTCCTGAATGGAGTTCGCGAGGTCGTCGGTGATCTCTTCGTTCTGCGAGACCAGCTTGTCGCCGGTGAGCGGATCGTAGACATCCTCCTGCGCCACGCGGCCGACGATGCGGTCGCGCAACGGCTCGAGAATGTCGCCGCCTTCCATGATCGGGTTGACGGTGATGCCTTCGAACGTGCTGCAATCCTGCTCGGTGACGATGACGTCCTGCGCCACGTCGACGAGCCGGCGCGTCAGGTATCCGGAGTCGGCGGTCTTCAGCGCCGTGTCAGCCAGACCTTTGCGCGCGCCGTGTGTGGAGATGAAGTACTGCAGCACCGACAGGCCTTCGCGGAAGTTCGCGGTGATCGGGGTCTCGATGACTTCGCCCGAAGGCTTGGACATCAGACCGCGCATTCCGGCGAGCTGGCGGACCTGCTCTTTGCTGCCTCGAGCGCCGGAGTCGGCCATCATGAAGATGGGGTTGAACTCTGCGCGATCGATTTCCGCGCGGCGCATCTCGGAGAACATCTCGTCCGACACCTGCTCGGTGGCGCGATGCCAGATGTCGATGATCTTGTTGTGGCGCTCACCGGTGGTGATCGCGCCGTCGAGACGCTGGCGCTCGACTTCGAGCACCGACTTGCGCGCGTTGTCGACGATCTCGCCCTTGCGCGACGGGATGACCATGTCGTCGACGCCAATCGAGATGCCGGCCTTGGTGGCGTACAGGAATCCGAGCTCCTTGAGCGCGTCGAGCAGCTTGACGGTGATGCCGTTGCCGTAGGTGAGGAAGCAATAGTTGACCAGCTCCTGCAGACCCTTCTTCTTGAGCAGACCGTTGATGAACGGCATGGGAACCTGGCCATTGCCGTGGCAGGCTTCGCATTCTTTGCCGTCGGCCATGCCTGCACCCTTACACGCATCGCAAGGCACTTCCGGAAGACTCATGTTGAAGATGACGCGGCCGACGGTCGTATTAATCGTCTTCCGCTCCAGCTCCTGCACCTCGGCGTGCACGACATCCTGATCGTTGAAGTGCGTCGTGAGATCGATCAACTTGCCGCTCACGCGAACCTTGATCGGAGTGAGCAGCTCGACCGCTTGCGCCTGCAGCGCGATCAGCACTTCCTCGAAACTGCCGAATGATTTGCCTTCGCCCCTGGCGCCCTTCTCCTTCTCCTTGGTCAGGTAGTAGCAGCCGAGGACGAGGTCCTGCGACGGGACGGCGAGAGGCTTGCCGTTGGCCGGCGACAGAATGTTGTTCGACGCCAGCATCAGGATCTGCGACTCGACCTGAGCCTTCGGCGACAACGGCACGTGAACAGCCATCTGGTCGCCGTCGAAGTCGGCGTTGAACGCCGTGCAGACGAGCGGATGGATCTTGATCGCTTTTCCTTCGACCAGCAGCGGCTCGAAGGCCTGAATGCCGAGGCGATGGAGCGTCGGAGCGCGGTTCAGAAGAACCGGATGCTCTTTGATGACTTCCTCGAGCGCATCCCAGACTTCATTGGTCTGGAGCTCGACCATCTCTTTGGCGGCCTTGATCGTGCCGACGAGGCCCTTCGCTTCGAGGCGGTTGTAGATGAACGGCTTGAACAGCTCGAGCGCCATCTTCTTCGGCAGGCCGCACTGATGCAGCTTCAGCTCGGGGCCAACGACGATGACGGAGCGGCCGGAGTAGTCGACGCGCTTGCCGAGGAGGTTCTGGCGGAAGCGGCCCTGCTTGCCCTTGAGCGTGTCGGAGAGCGACTTCAGCGGTCTGTTGTTCGAGCCCTTCAGCACGCGGCCGCGGCGGCCGTTGTCGAAGAGCGCGTCGACCGCTTCCTGCAGCATGCGCTTCTCGTTGCGCACGATGACGTCGGGCGCGCGGAGCTCGAGCAGCTTCTTCAGGCGGTTGTTGCGGTTGATGACGCGGCGATAGAGATCGTTGAGGTCCGACGTCGCGAAGCGGCCGCCATCGAGAGGAACCAGCGGGCGCAGCTCGGGCGGAATGACCGGAATGACGTCGAGGATCATCCACTCGGGACGATGACCCGACTTGCGGAACGCGTCGACGACTTTGAGGCGCTTCGCAGCTTTGAGTTTCTTGATCTGCGAAGTCTCGGTGCGCATGATGAGGCGCAGCTCGTCGCTGAGCTCCTCAACAGTCACCTGCTTGAGCAATTCTTTGATCGCTTCGGCGCCCATCTTGGCGACGAAGACGTCGCCGAACTGCGTGCGAAGCTCGCGGTAGCGCTCTTCAGGCAGCAGCTCTTTCTCGTTGATCGTGCCCGCGAGATCGCCGGCGTCGATGACGACGTACGACTCGAAGTACAGGATGCGCTCGAGATCGCGCAGGGAGATGTCGAGCAGGTGTCCGATGCGCGACGGCAGGCCCTTGAAGAACCAGACGTGCGAAACGGGCGAGGCCAGCTCGATGTGACCCATGCGCTCGCGGCGAACTTTGGACTTCGTGACTTCGACACCGCACTTGTCGCAAATGACGCCGCGGTGTTTCATCCGCTTGTATTTACCGCAGAGGCATTCCCAATCGGTGATCGGGCCGAAGATCTTCGCGCAGAAGAGGCCATCGCGCTCCGGCTTGAAGGTGCGGTAGTTGATCGTCTCCGGCTTGGTGACTTCGCCGTACGACCACGACCGGATCTTTTCCGGCGACGCCAGGCTGATCTTGATGGCGTTGAAGTCGTTGATCGCCTGTGTTCTTGTCGGTTGGAACAGTGCGTTAAATGATTCCAATTTGTTCCTCCATACGCTCTGTCATCCCGAGCGTTTAGCGAGGGACCCGGGGGCCGGGTGGCACGATCACGTACCGCCCTTGCCACCCAGGTCCCTCGCTACGCTCGGGATGACATCATGGCTATTCCTTCAACAACTCAACATCGAGACAGAGTGACTGGAGCTCGCGGACGAGGACGTTGAACGATTCCGGCAGGCCGGGATCATCCGGCACCTCGCCTTTGACGATCGATTCGTAAATCTTGGAGCGGCCCTCGACGTCATCCGACTTCGAGGTCAGCAGCTCCTGCAGCGTGTACGCGGCGCCGTAAGCTTCGAGGGCCCACACTTCCATTTCTCCGAAGCGCTGGCCGCCGAACTGCGCCTTGCCGCCGAGGGGCTGCTGGGTGATGAGTGAGTACGGTCCGATGGAGCGCGCGTGGATCTTGTCGTCCACGAGGTGCGACAGCTTGAGCATGTAGATGTAGCCGACGCAGACTCGCTGCTCGAATGGTTCGCCGGTCATGCCGTCGAACAGCGGCGTCTTGCCGTCGTCCGGCAGCGCCGCCGCCTTGAGCTGCGCCTTGATCTCCGACTCGATCGCGCCGTCGAACACCGGCGTCGAGAAGTAGAGACCCAACGTACGCGCGGCCCATCCGAGGTGCGTTTCGAGGATCTGACCGACGTTCATGCGCGACGGAACGCCCAGAGGATTGAGCACGATCTCGACCGGCGTGCCATCCGGGAGGTACGGCATGTCCTCTTCCGGAAGGATGCGGCTGATCACGCCCTTGTTGCCATGGCGTCCGGCCATCTTGTCGCCGACGGAGAGCTTGCGCTTCATCGCGACGTAAACCTTGATCATCTTGATGACGCCGGGAGGCAGCTCGTCGCCCTTCTGCAGGTCTTCGCGCCGCTCCTCGGCCTTCTGCTCGAGGACGCGCACGCGGTTTTCGGCGCGCTCCACGAACATGCGGACGGTCTCGCGGGTCTCTTCCTCCACCGGCAACGCGAGAAGCTCGCGGCGCGACAGACGATTGATGACTTCGCGCGTTGCGACTTCACCCTTCTTGACCAGCGTGTCGCCGGTCTTGAAGTCGACGACGTCGCGCTGCAGCTTCTGATCGGCGAGCCGCTCCGAGATGCGCTTGTTGCGCGCGTCGGTGATGATGCGGATCTCGTCCTGAATGTTGCGGGACATCCGCTCGATCTCGCCCTCTTCGATCGACTTGGCGCGCAGGTCCTTCTCCACGCCCTTGCGCGAGAAGATCTTCACGTCCACGACCGTCCCTTCGATTCCGGGAGGCGTCTTGAGCGAAGCGTCGCGAACGTCGCCGGCTTTTTCGCCGAAGATCGCGCGCAGCAGCTTCTCTTCCGGAGTGAGCTGGGTCTCGCCCTTGGGCGTGACTTTGCCGACCAGGATGTCGCCCTGCTTCACGGTTGCGCCGATGCGCACGATGCCCGATTCATCGAGGTCGCGGAGTGCCGACTCGCTGACGTTCGGAATGTCGCGCGTGATTTCTTCGGGACCGAGCTTGGTGTCGCGGGCTTCGATCTCGAACTCTTCAATGTGGATCGAGGTGTAGTAGTCCTCTTTGACCAGCTTCTCCGACACCAGGATCGCGTCTTCGAAGTTGTTGCCGCGCCACGGCATGAAGGCCACCAGGATGTTGCGTCCGAGAGCGAGCTCGCCGGCATCGGTGCAGGGACCGTCGGCGAGGACCTGGCCCTTGCGGACCCGCTGTCCTTCGCGAACGACCGGCTTCTGCGTGATGCAGGTGTTCTGGTTCGAACGCTTGAACTTGATGAGCTGGTAGATGTCGGCGCCGAATTCCTTCGTCTCGCCGGTCTCCTGATCTTCCGCTTCGACGCGCACGATGATGCGGTTGGAGTCGACCAGATCGACCACGCCGCCGCGCTTGGAAAGGATCACCGCGCCGGAGTCGCGGGCCACGATGTTCTCCATGCCTGTGCCGACCAGCGGCGAATCTGTGCGCAGCAGTGGAACCGACTGGCGCTGCATGTTGGCGCCCATTAATGCTCGATTGGCGTCGTCGTTCTCGAGGAACGGAACGAGCGAGGCCGCGACCGAGACGAGCTGCTTCGGAGAGACGTCGATGAAGTCGACCTTCTCTTTTTCAATCGTGACGAACTCGCCGGTCTGGCGGGCGATGACGCGATCGTGCACGAGGTTGCCCTCTTCGTCGATCACGACGTTCGCCTGCGCGATGGTGTAGCGCTCTTCATCCCACGCCGAGAGGTAGAACGCGTACGGCTCTGCTTCGCCGAGCTGCAACATGCCCTTGCGCGCCTTGCCGGTGTTCTCCTTGCTGATGCGGTTGTTTTCTTTCTGCAGCTCGCGCTTCTCGACGATCTGACCGAGCGTGAAGTTGGTGTCGCCGACCTTCACGATGCGGTAGTGATCCATCACGTGGCCGTCGGCGACCTTCTTGTACGGCGACTCGATGAAGCCGTACTCGTTGATGCGCGCATAGCACGCGAGCGACGAGATGAGTCCGATGTTCGGACCTTCCGGCGTCTCGATCGGGCAGATGCGGCCGTAATGGGTCGGATGCACGTCGCGCACTTCGAATCCGGCTCTTTCTCGCGATAGTCCACCTGGCCCCAGGGCTGACAGACGGCGTTTGTGCGTGACTTCGGAGAGCGGATTCGTCTGATCCATGAACTGCGACAGCTGCGACGATCCGAAGAACTCCTTGATCGCGGCGATGACCGGCTTGGAGTTGATCAGGTCGTGCGGCATCGCGGAATCGATGTCCTGATGCACCGACATCTTCTCTTTGATCGCGCGCTCCATGCGCACGAGTCCGATGCGGAACTGATTCTCGAGCAGCTCGCCCACCGCGCGGACGCGGCGGTTTCCGAGGTTGTCGATATCGTCGACGCGGCCGACGTCTTTGCGCAGACGGAGCAGATAGTTGATGACCACGAAGAAGTCTTCGGAGCTCATCGTCTTCTGCGTCACCGGCGAGTCGAGGTCGAGCTTGATGTTGAACTTGAAGCGGCCGACGCGGGAGAAGTCGTACTTGCGCGCGTCGAAGAACATGCCTTCGAAGAGCGCCTTCGCAGACTCGAGCGTCGGAGGATCGCCAGGCCGCATGCGGCGGTAGATCTCGATGATGGACTGCTCGAACGATTTCGAGGTGTCCTTGCGGACGGTGTTGAGCAGGATGTCGGAGACCAGGTCCCACTCGGGGAAGATCACATCGATCTCGCTGATCCCGTGCTCGCGCATCGTGTCGGCCCAATCGGCGGGCAGCGATTCGCCGGCTTCGAAGAGGACCTCGCCGCTGTTGAAGTCGACGACGTCGCCGAGGAACACGGCTTTGTCCATGGCCGCGAAGTCGACCTTCGCGGATGCTTCATTGTTCTTGGTGAGCGAGTCGGCCATCTTCTGGTCGAGCTTCATTCCGGCGAACACCGTGCGAACGGTGCGGCGGCCGCGAATGGAATGCCGCTCTTTCGCCTCTTCCTGATCGAGCACCCGCTTGTCGAAGCTCAGCTCCACGCTGTCGCCTGACTTCGGGAGCCTCGCCTTGATCGGGGTGTAGAACTGGCGGAGGATCTCTTCGTCGGTGGTCAGACCGAGCGCGCGGAGAAATACGGATCCCAGGAACTTGCGCTTGCGGTCGATGCGGACGTAGAGGATGTTTTTCTGGTCGTATTCGAACTCCACCCACGATCCGCGATAGGGGATGATCTTCGCAAGGAACGTATGGGCGGATTCTTTCGTGAAGAAGACGCCGGGCGAGCGGTGGAGCTGCGAGACGATGACGCGCTCTGTGCCGTTGATGATGAACGTGCCGTTCTCGGTCATCAGCGGGATGTCGCCGAAGAACACTTCTTCTTCTTTGGCGTCGCGCATGTGCTTGACGCCGGTGTCGGGATCCTTGTCGTAGACGAAGAGGCGGAAGGTGACCTTCAGCGGGACGCTGTAGGACATGCCGCGCTCCTGGCACTCTTCGACCGAGTACTTCATCTGCAGGTCGACGGGATTGCCGCAGATGTCGCAGATCTCGACGCGATTCTTGTTGATCACGCCGCACTTCTGGCAGTTGACGGTCTCCTCGTGCGGGTGATCGGTGATGATCTTCGATCCGCAGTTGGCGCACGTCATACGCAGGTGCTCGAGGCCTTTCAGCGCTCCGCACTTGCACTCCCAGTTGCCGATCGAGAACTTCACGAAGTCGAGCGAGCAGGTCTCCCGAAAGTCCGAGAAGGGGAAGACGCTGGTGAACACCGACTGCAGGCCGGTGTCTTCGCGCTCTTCCGGCAGAAGGTTCATCTGCAGGAACCGCTCGTACGACTTGCGCTGCACGTCGATCAGGTTGGGCAGCGCCATGTAGCTCCGGATCTTGGAGAAGTCGTGGCGGACCGGCTCCTGTTTGGGCATAGCACCGTTCATCAATGGCTCCTTTGTGGGCGAGAATCACGAACGCAGACAGGTTGTCGGGCTGTCATCGTTATCGGGTTGTCGACGCACACGTCTCCTGACAACCGGACAACTTGACAACCTGACAACCGGTTCAGCACGAAAGCTGTGATGATTCGCCCTCAGCGATTCTTGGCGAGCCCCGTGCGCAGGCGACGCGTCCGGGTGACTTGCAGGGGTGGAGTCAATGTGGAGAGGCCGCTCCCCCCTCTCCTGACTCGCATCTTCTAACGTTTAAAACGCTTTGGCATTCCCTCTCTAATCCTGACCAAAGGTTCGAAGGATCCCCCGCGTGCTTGCGAGGGGGACCCTTCGCTTCGCTCAGGATTAGTGACCTACTTGACTGTGACCTTCGCTCCGGCGTCCTCGAAGACCTTCTTGATCTTCGCGGCTTCGTCCTTCGACACGCCTTCTTTCACGTTCTGGGGCGCGCCTTCGACCAGGTCCTTCGCTTCCTTCAGGCCGAGGCTGGTGACCTCGCGGACGGCTTTGATCACGTTGATCTTCTTCTCGCCCACTTCCTGAAGAACGACGGTGAACTCGGTCTGCTCTTCGGCCGGCGCTGCGGCTGCGGCAGCTCCGCCACCCGCCATGGCCATCGGCGCGGCCGCCGCGGCCGACACGCCGAAGCGGGTCTCGAGCGCCTTGACCAGGTTGGCCAGGTCGAGGACCGACATCGTCTCAATCTGCTTCACAAAATCTTCTGTTGAAATCGCCATCTCTTCCTCCAATTATTTACGCGGTCGTCGACCGCTGTTTTCCAATCTGATCAATAACGACTGCTAAATTGCGGATGTTGGCCTGCAGCACTGTCGCGAGTCCGCGCATCGGCGACTGCAGCACGTACAACAGCTTGGAGACCAGCTCCTCGCGCGAGGGGAGGGTCGCGATGGTCTGAATCTGTTCGGTCGGAACGATCTGACCGTCGAGCATCGCGCCTTTGAAACGGACTGCCGGGACATCCTTCGCGAACTTCGTGAGCGCCTTCGCCAGCCCGACGGCATCCGTGGCGTTGAACGCGATGGCTGTCGGTCCCGTGAACTGCTCGCGCATGGCAACGATCGGCGAATCCTTCAGCGCGATCAGCGCCAGCGTGTTCTTCACAACGACGTATCCCGACTTGCTTTCGCGGACCTGCTTGCGCAGCTCGGTGACCTGCGGGACGGTGATGCCTTTGAAGTCGATCAGAAAAGCGTTGCCAGCCTTTCCGATCTCTTCAGTGAGCTCGGAGACTTCTGCGGTTTTCTGTGCGCGTGTCTTCATGTCGTCCCCTCCTACTCCGCCTTCACTTCGGCGATGGTCGTGTCGAGAGGAATCGACGGACTCATCGACGCGGAAACGTAAAGACTCTTGATGTACTTGCCCTTGGCCGCAGGCGGCTTCGCCTTGCGGACGGCAGTGATCAGCGCGAAGGCATTGTCCCGGAGCGCTTCGGGGGTGAACTGAATCTTGCCGACCGGAACGTGGATGATCGAAGTCTTGTCGACGCGAAACTCCACCTTGCCGGCCTTGATCTCCTGCAGCGCCTTCGCGACATCGAATGTGACGGTGCCGGTCTTCGGATTCGGCATCAGTCCGCGGGGACCCAGAACCTTTCCGAGCTTACCGACCGATCGCATCATGTCGGGAGTGGCAATGACGGCGTCGAAGTCCGTCCAGCCTTCCTGGATCTTCGCAACCATGTCGTCTCCACCCACCATGTCGGCGCCGGCGTCCTGCGCCTCTTTTTGTTTTTCGCCGGCGGCGATCACGAGCACGCGCTTGGTCTGACCCGTCCCGTGCGGGAGCACAGTCGTTCCTCGGACCATCTGATCTGCGTGTTTCGGATCGACACCGAGGAGCATCGAGAGCTCGACGGTCTCATTGAACTTGGCGTATGCAATCTTCTTCAGAAGCTGCATCGCTTCGTCCAATTGATACGGTCGATGCTCGACCTTCTCGGCCGCCGCACGGTACTTCTTGCCGTGTCTGGCCATCTTTCCTCCGTAGTGTTAGCGGCTCCCCGGGAGCCTCCTACTTGTTCGTTAGCTGTTTGCCGTTCGCCGTCGGCCGACGGCTAACGGCCAACGACTTACACCACCTCGATCCCCATGGACCGAGCTGTACCTTCTACTGTTTTGATCGCTGCTTCGAGTGATGCTGCATTCAGATCGGGCATCTTGGTCTTGGCGATTTCCTCGACCTGCTTCTTGGTCACCTTGCCGACCTTGTTCTTGTTCGGAACCCCCGAACCCTTCTGCAGCCCGGCGGCTTTCAGAAGAAGGATGGCGGCGGGCGGCGTCTTCGTGATGAACGTGAACGAACGGTCGGAGTAAACCGTGATCACCACCGGGATGATGAGTCCCTGCTGGCCCTGCGTGCGGGCGTTGAATGTTTTGCAGAACTCCATGATGTTGACGCCCTGCTGGCCCAGCGCCGGGCCAACGGGGGGCGCTGGAGTCGCTTGACCCGCTGGGATCTGGAGTTTGATGAAGCCTGTTACTTTCTTTGCCATTCGTTGTTCCTAATGAATTGGGAATTGGGAATTTGGAATTGAGAATGATTTCTTAATTCCCAATTCCCAATTCCCAATTCCAAATTCTTCATCTCTTCTGCGCCGGCGCCTGCTCGTCCGTCGCGTCATATCTGGTCACCTGCAAGAAATCCAATTCAACCGGCGTCGACCTTCCAAAGATCGTGACCATGACCTTCAGCGTATTGCGATCGAGGTTCACTTCTTCGACGACGCCGGTGAAGTTCGTGAATGGTCCGTCGATGATGCGAACGTGCTCGCCGTGTTCGTAAACGTGCTTTGGCTTCGGCTTCTCTTTCGTCGTGACGACCTGCGTCAGGATCTGATCGACTTCCTGCTGCGTCAGCGGCGTCGGCTTCTTGCCGGTGCCGACGAAGCCGGTGACCTTGGGGGTGTTCTTGACGAGATGCCATGCGTCGTCGGACATCTCCATCTCGACCAGGATGTAGCCGGGGAAGAACTTGCGTTGCACTTCGCGCTTCTTGCCGGACTTCATCTCGACCAGCGTTTCGGTGGGGATCTTGATCTCGCCGAATTTCGGGCGCATGCCGAGTGCGTCGATGCGCTGGGTGAGGTTCTCCTTCACCCGCTCCTCGAATCCGGAGTAGGTGTGGACGATGTACCACTGCTTCTGGCTCTGCGCGACTTCGGTCATGACGAGACGCTTGCTCCAAACTTGCTGAAGAGGAAGCTGATCCCCTGATAAAAGAGGAGGTCGCAACCCCAGAGGTAGACCGCGAAAACGACGGTGGCGATGACGACGACGACGGTCGTTGCTACGACCTCGTTGCGGCCAGGCCAGGTGACCTTCTTCATCTCCGCAAGCACGTCGCGCCATCCGTCCCGGACGGTCGAGACCCACTGCTTCGGTTTGTTGATGATCTGTGTTGTTGTTGATTCTTCCATCGATCTAGTTGTCCTGGCAGGCCAAGAGGGGCTCGAACCCCCAACCTGCGGTTTTGGAGACCGCTGCTCTACCAATTGAGCTATTGGCCTGAATGTGCCGCAAGAGCCTGCAAAAACGAAGGTTGCCCTGCTTATTCCCTATTTGACCTCACGATGGACGGTGTGCTTCCGCTCGTGACGGCAAAACTTCTTCATCTCGAGCTTCTCCGTCGTCGTGCGCTTGTTCTTGGTCGTCGAGTAATTCCGACGTTTGCATTCGGTGCACTGCAGCGTGACGATTTCTCTTCCTTGGCGCGCCATTTCTTTCTCCAGGCGTCAGGCGTCAGGCGTCGGGCCTGAGGCCCGAGGCCTCTTTTTCTTGGTGGAGCCCTCGACGAGATTTGAACTCGTGACCCCGTCCTTACCAAGGACGTGCTCTACCCCTGAGCTACGAGGGCGATTCGTTCGCCGTTCGCCGTTGCCCGTTTGCCGTGCGGCTAACGGCCAACGGCAATCGGCCAACGAATTGGAGCGGGAGACGGGACTCGAACCCGCGACCAACAGCTTGGAAGGCTGTGACTCTACCAACTGAGTTACTCCCGCTTTTCAGCCTTCAGCCGTCAGGCCTCGGGCGTCAGAAACCTGACGCCTGACGCCCGACGACTGACGCCTGGCTCTGGTGGAGAGAGAAGGATTCGAACCTTCGTAGGGCGAGGCCCGGCAGATTTACAGTCTGCTGCTTTTGACCGCTCAGCCATCTCTCCAGTCTCGCTTGCTGGAGCTGGCGACGGGACTCGAACCCGCGACCTGCTGATTACAAATCAGCTGCTCTACCAACTGAGCTATGCCAGCGTAACTTCGTTTTTTCAAAGACACGATCAGCCGCAGCGAACAAGCAGAGAACGAGCTTCGACGGCGCGGCCGAGGAATTGCGGGTTATAGCAGAATTGCCAAACGGGGCGCAAGAGGCGACTATTCCTAGAATTGCGCGTGTTCAGCACCCGGAAAGCAGACCTCGCGGCCATCGCGGTTCTGCTCGCGATCATCACCGCAATCTTCAGCGACGTCATCTTTTTCGGCAGCAACTTCTACGTCCGGGACGTCGCCCTGCAGTACTACCCGATCCGCCGCGTTCTGCACGATCTCATCGCCTCCGGACACTTTCCGTTCTGGAATCCGCTCGTCTCGGCAGGACAACCGCTGGCCGCCAATCCCGCCTATGAGGCCTTCTATCCATTCCAATGGTCAATCTTCATCCCCAACTTCGACCTCGGATTCCGCCTGGCGATCCTTCTCCACTTCTACCTGGCCGCCACCGGCGTATATCTATTGTTGCGTTCGCTTCGGACGCGGATCGCTGCCGCGCTGTTCGGCGCGATCACATTCACCCTCGGCGGCACGTTTCTCTCCCTAACGAACCTCCTCCCGTTCCTCTTTTCGGCCGCCTGGCTGCCGTGGATCGGGCTGTTCTGGCGGCGCGCGCTCGACAACCGACGTATCTCCGACTTTGCCGCAACCGCGCTCACGCTCGGCCTTCTCCTCCTCGCGGCCGATCAGTCGATGATCCTGCAGGCGGGCGGGCTGATCGTCGCGTACGGCGTGTATCGAAATCGGCGTTTCACGTTGGCGATGCCGGCGGTGCTCGTCGCGGCCTTTCTCATCGGCGCCGTTCAACTCGTTCCAGCGCTCGATCTGCAATCCGATTCGGCGCGCTCGCTGCCGATTCCCTATGCGACAGCCGCCAGTTGGAGCTTCGCGCCGTATCGGCCGCTCGAGTTGCTTTTTCCCAATCTCGATTCCTGGTACTCATCGGACCTGACTCTGATCTGGTCGCGCCGATTTCATCTCGAGTTTCCTTCGCCGCTCGTCTTCAGCCATTACCCGGGACTCCTCGCGGGAGTGCTGATCCTCGCGGGAATCGCGTGTCGCATTCGCGGCTGGAAGTTCGTGGCAGGCTGGTCGCTCCTGAGCTATGTGCTCGCGATTTTTCCTGCGCTGTACACACTCGGAATTCGCTCGATTCGCTATCCGGAAAAATTCTTTGTCTCCGGTGTCTTCGTCATGATCGTGTTCGCAGCGCTTGCATTCGATGAGATCGATCGCAACGCGAAGCTGCGGCGGGCTTCGCTGATTCTCCTCGGATGCATCGCCGCGATTTCGGCGACACTGTTCGTCTACGCGCATTCGAGCAGCTATGCGCAATTGTTCGCTGCGATCTGGCACGAATCGAACGCGTTGTTCATCACGGCCTCGCGTCGCGGATGGATGATTGCGGCGGCGAAAAGCGCGGCACTCTTCGCGATCCTCTTCCTTCACCGCCGTTTCGGAAATCGCATCCTCGGTCTCCTGGCTGCGTTTGTCCTCATCGACCTCGGATCACGAATCAACGGACTCGCACCGCGCATCGAAGCGGGCTACTACGATCCGCCGGCGTCAGCGGAGATACTGGCCGCCGAGCGTCGCCCAATCCGCATCTACAACGATGCCGACCACGCACGCCGGCAAGCGCGATTGCCTGAGGTTCCACTGCAGGCGAGGCTGTGGGCCATTCGCAACGGAATGATTCCGCGGATGGAGGAGATCTGGGGCTTCGGCGGAATCTTCGAGGAGGACCTCGATCTGACAACGCTCCTGCCGACCCGCGAGATGACGCAGATGTTTCAGGCGCTCGCGAAAGCGCGGCCGGATCGTGTGCCGCTCCTGCTGATGCACGCCGGAGTCACGCATGTGGGCTTGCTGCAGGTTCCGATCATTCGCAGCATGAATACCGAGGAGGAGATTCATCAATACAGCTACGTGCGGTTCGAGCCGTTTCCCGGCAACGATCGCTACTGGTTCGCGGATCAGATCATTCCGGCACGAACGGCCGACGATGTCTCGCGCAGCCTCGGTTCGCCGATGGCAATCAGCCGGCGTGCGGCCTTCGCCGACATCGCGCCGTTCAGACCCGCATTCGGAAGGATCATGAGCATGACGTCTACTCCGAACGCCATCGATCTCGACGTCGAGGCCGAAGGGCAGGCGTTGCTCGTCATCGGCGTAACGCGCCATAAGTACTGGAAAGGCATCATGGACGGCATGCCGTCGCCTCCGCTACCGGCCAACGTCGCATTTCAATCATTCGTCGTTCCGAAAGGACGCCATCACATCGCGCTGCGGTATCGAAATCCGCCGGCGATGATTTTCGGCGTCGTGTCGATCGTTACTTTTCTGGCGTTGCTGACTGCTGCCTGCGTATCTCGTAGCAGAGCACTGCCGCCGCCGTCGCAACGTTGAACGACTCGACGTGGCCTGACATCGGGATCGTCACCGTGCGATCGCAATGCTCGAGCACGTTGCGGCGCACGCCTTTACCTTCGCTGCCGAGGACCAGCGCGACTTTGCCGCGAAAATCGATTGCCGATGGCGGTTCGCCGTTGGCCGCAGCCGCATAGATCCAATACTCGCGTTTCTTCAGCGACTCGATCGTGCGCGCGAGATTTGTCACCTGCGCGACCGGCACCCACTCCGACGCGCCGGCCGATGCCTTCACGGCGACGGGCGTCAGGCCCACGCTGTCATGCTGCGGAATCACCACGAGATTCACGCCGAAGCCTTCGGCCACGCGAAGAATCGCTCCGAAATTCTGTGGGTCGGTGATGCCGTCCAGGATGAGAACAAAGTTCGTACCGTCCCGATCGGCGATTGCATCGAAGTCGGCGTACCCGGCTTCGGAAATATCGGCGACGACGCCGTTGTGCACGCCGCGTCCCGCGAGGCGATCGATCTGTTCGGGCACCAGGATGCGCACAGTCACGCCCGCTGTTTTCGCAGCGTCGAAAACGCGGCTGGTGTTCGCGCCCCTGGCAACCGCAACATAGTGGATGCGCTCGGGGTGCGATCGAATCGCTTCGAGAACCGGGTTCATTCCATAGATGATCATGATTCGCGCGCAAGCTTTGACGGCAGCGACGGTCCTTCATACACGAAGCTGGTGTAAAGCTGCACCAGATCCGCTCCGGCAGCAATTTTCGCGCGCACATCGCCGGCGGTGAAGATTCCGCCGACGCCGACGAGCGGAAAATTCGGACCGACGCGCGCCCGCACGCCCGCGAGAATCTCCGTCGATGGTTCGAATAGCGGCCTGCCGGACAAACCGCCGCTGGGCGTCGCCGTGGTATTGGTGCAGATCATTCCGTCGGCCAGCCGCACGCAGACGTCGCAGATTTCCGCGACCTGCCCGGCGTCGAGATCGGGCGCTATTTTCACGAGAATCGGCCGGGTGATCGGCATCGCCTCGCGCACTGCTCGCACGAGCTCGAGCACTTTCACGAGATGTTCCGGCCGCTGCAGCTCGCGCAGCCCGGGTGTGTTAGGCGAAGAGAGATTGAGAACCGCACCATCCGCCCAGCGCCCGACGCGCAGATAGCACTGCGCGTAGGCATCCGGCGATGCTTCGAGCGGGACATCGCGATTCTTGCCGATGTTCACGAACAGCGGGACCGGCGCGTCGAAACGCTGGATGCGTTCCGCGACCGCATCCGCTCCGTCGTTGTTGAATCCCAGGCGATTGACGAGCGCGCGATTGTCGGGATCGCGGAAGAGTCGCGGTTTGGGGTTTCCGGGCTGCGCATGCAGCGTCACCGTTCCGACTTCGAGAAAGCCGAATCCGAGCGCGGCCAGGAACGGCATCAGGACGGCGTTCTTGTCGAAGCCCGCCGCAATGCCGATCGGATTGCGGAACGTCAGTCCCCAGAGTTGACGCGGCTTTTGCGGCGAGCGGCACAAACGTGCGATGAGCGAGAGCGCGACTGGAATCTGCTGCACGCGCAGCATCTGCGCGACGGTGAATTCGTGCGCCGACTCCGCGTCGAGCAGGAAGAGCAGCTCGCGAATCAGCCGATACATCGCTGGACGCGCTCGAGCGGCGCGAGAACGCTGGGGTCGGCTTCGCTGGCATGCTCCAGCAGCGGAATCGCGCGCACGAGCTCCGGCCCGTGATCGAGTCCGGTGAGCATCAGCCGCAGCGGCTGAAAAAGCGCCTTGCCTTTCAGGCCGGTCGACGTCTTCAAATGCTCGACCATCGCCTGATACTGCTCGGCGCTCCGCGGCGTGCCGTGCGTCTTGAATTCATCGCGCACTTTCTCGGCGAACGCGCGATCGACCTGCGGCGGCGCGTACGCAATCACGAATTGCAGCTGCTCCCGAAACTGCGTCAGTCGATGGACGCTGGTCTTGACGACGTCGATTCCTTCGATCAGCCACGGCGCATCAAAGAATTTCGCCACCAGCGGCCGCAACTCCCCGGCACGCATCGCGTGGATGTACTGGCCGTTCATCCACTCGAATTTCTGCGGATCGAAGACTGCCGGCGCGGGATTCACGCGATCGAGCGAGAAATTCTCGATGGCGTAGTCGCGCGAGAAGACGTCGCGGCCATCGGGCGCGGCCCAGCCTAACAAGGTCAGATAGTTGAACATCGCATCGGGCAGAAAACCTTCGCCGGCGTACGCCGACACCGACGTCGCGCCGTGGCGTTTCGAGAGTTTCGTCCGGTCCTGGCCGAGGATGAGCGAGACGTGCGCGAACTCGGGGACCGGCCACTGCATCGCGCGGTAAAGCAGCACCTGACGATGCGTATTCGTAAGGTGTTCTTCGGCACGAATGACGTGCGTAATTCCCATGTCGTGATCGTCGACGACGACGGAAAAGTTGTAGGTCGGCTGTTTGTCGGACCGGACGAGGATGAAATCGCCCAGCGACTCGCGCTTCCAGGTCACTTCGCCGCGGATCAAATCGTTGATGGTGACGTCGCCGTCGTCGGGGACATGAAATCGGATCGCGTGCGGCGCGTCGTCGTCGCGGCGGTTGTGCCAGCACTTCAAGTCGTAATGGGGCGGACGATTCTCCGCCTCCGCCTGTTTCCGCTTCGCCTCCAGCTCCTCCTCGGTGCAAAAGCAGCGATAGGCAACGCCGCGCGACACGAGCCCGCCCGCGACCTCGTGATACAGCGCGTTGCGCTCGGACTGGCGGAACGGGCCTTCATCCCACTGGAGACCGAGCCAGCGGAGATCGTCGAGGACCATCTCTTCCGATTCGCGCGTCGAGCGCGCGACATCGGTGTCTTCGATGCGAAGAACAAATTTGCCCTTGTGGCGCTTCGTGAACAGCCAGTTGAAGATCGCCGTGCGCGCACCGCCGACATGGAGATGTCCGGTGGGTGACGGCGCGAAACGAACCCGAACGGTCATTGCGCGCGAGAGTGTATCTCGCGCGTCTACGAGTCCAAACGCACGACCTGCACGACGTGCAACACGTTGTGCTGGCCGAATCCGTCCGACTTCTGCATCTCCTCGTAGAACGTGGCAACCAGACGATCGCCGCTGCGCGTGTAAGTCCAGTTTTCTTTCTGGTCGCTCTCGAAGGAGATCAACATAAAGCTGGCTTTGACCACGAACTTCCGTTCGGCCGCGATCGGAACACCATCGTCGCCAAGCCAGACCGAAAGCACGGCGTCGACTCTCTTCACTCGCTTACTCGTCCCTTTCGAGAGCTTGGGCGAAAGCTTGAACGCCACCAGCCGCGCCGGCTTGCCGCGCCAGGTCGCCGGCTTGGCGTCGATGAGCTGCGCGGTCAGAAGTTCGTTCGTCAGCGATACCGCCCCATCGAGCACTTCCGCCAGTTGCAGCGGGTGAATGCGGCCGATGCCGGCTCGCGCCGGTGTCTGACGGTCCGGATCGGCGGCCTCCGCGCGCGCCTCCTGATTCGCCTGCATCAGCGTCGCCTTCGGATAGAGGATTCGCAGGCCGGCGTCGCCGATCTCGAACCCGACGCTCGCCTTTCCCTGAAACGGCTGATCTTCGTCGCTGCTCTTGTTCGAGGAGGTGACTTCGAACGCACCGTGCGCGGGGGTCGTGGCGGCGAGTTGCGTGAGCGTCGCGCGCAAATCGGAGAGTGCGTCGGCGCTGACAGAAAGTGGAACGAGTAGAAAAAACACTGCGGCGGGCAGGCGCATGTTCATAAGACGCCCTCCACCGGCGAACGTTCGGTATCGCCGCCAATCTGGATCAGCACTACCGCCATCGCGCAGATGCCTTCGCCTCTGCCGATGAAGCCGAGATGATCGGTCGTCGTCGCCTTGACGTTCACGTGGCCTGACGGCAGATCGAGCAACTTCGCGATCTTGGCCTCCATCGCTTCGCGAAACGGTGCGAGCTTCGGTTTCTGCGCCAGGATCGTGACGTCGATGTTCGAGATTTCGGCGTTCATTTCTTCGACCACACGTTTTGCTTCGGCAACGAAGTGCGCCGAATCGGCGTCCTTCCATCGCGTATCGAACGACGGAAAGTACTGACCGATGTCACCCGCGCCGGCAGCGCCGAGGAGCGCGTCGGTGACGGCGTGCAGTACGGCGTCGGCATCGGAATGTCCCGCCAGTCCGCCGCGATCGCTGATGCGAACGCCGCCGAGGATCAGCGGACGCGTGTCGTCGAAAGGGTGGACGTCGACTCCCTGCCCGATTCTGATCATGCGTTGCTCCATTCTTCAAAATGCGCCTCGGCGAGCGCCAGATCTTCCGGACGCGTGATCTTGATGTTGAACGGATCGCCGGGAACGATCTGCACGTTGTAGCCGTAATGCGCAACCAGGCCGCCTTCGTCGGTCGCGTCGAATTTGTCGTCCGCGGCGAGCGCGAGCGAATCGCGAAGAACGTCAAAGCGAAAGCATTGCGGCGTCTGGGCTGCAACGAGATTCGATCGATCGACGGTTGCCGTCAGACGGCCATCACGCGTCGCGTGAATCGTGTCGGTGACCGGAAGCGCGGGAACGGCCGCGCCGTGCTCGCGGGCGACCTCGATCAGGTGCGCGAGCGTATCGATTCGAAAAAACGGGCGGACGGCATCGTGCACCGCAACGATGTCGTAGTCCTCAACGGCTGCCTTCATGGCGTTGATCACCGATTGCAGGCGCGTCTCGCCGCCGCCAACGAACATCACACGATCGCCCGGCGATTGCTTGATGGTGGTGAGCAGCGGCTCGGGGATCGCGACCACGACCCGGGCAACATCCGTCATCAGAAACCGCTCGACGACGTATTGCACGAGCGGCTTTCCCGCCAGCGGTTGAAATTGTTTGGGGATCGGCCCGCCGAAACGGGTGCCCGAACCGGCGGCGGGGATGATGACAAGCACAGACATAGTCCTGCGTGCTGCGTCCTGTGTCCTGCGTCCGGAGAAAGAGAGGACTCAGGACGCAGGACTCAGGACGCAGGACTTTTTACACAGCCATGATGTCCTGTTCTTTGTTCTTGAGGATGGTGCCGACTTCTTCGATGTGTTTGTCGGTCATCTTCTGGATCTCGTCGAGCGCGCGCTTTTCGTCATCCTCGGAAATCTCGTGAGACTTGAGCATCTTTTTCAGACGATCGTTTCCGTCGCGCCGCACCTGCCGAATCGCGGTGCGCGATTCTTCGGCGACCTGATGGGCGCGTTTGACGAGCTCCTTGCGGCGGTCTTCGGTGAGCTGCGGGATCGGGATGCGCACGAGCTTGCCGTCGCTGGAAGGATTGAGGCCCAGCTCGGACGTGCGAATCGCCTTCTCGACCGCCGCCACCATCGACTTGTCCCACGGCTCGGCGACAATCAGCGATGACTCCGGCACTTTGAGGTTCGCGACCTGCGAGATCGGCGTCGGCGTGCCGTAGTAATCGACCGTGATTCCGTCGAGCATGGCGGCGTTTGCGCGGCCGGTGCGCAGGCTCTTGAACTCGCGGTGCAGCGCCTCGATGGCTCCGTGCATGCGATGCTGGTTATCGCGAATAACGTCCTGAATCATTTCAAACCTCGACCGGCATCTCCTCGGTCACGATCGAACCAATTCCCTCGCCTAACAGCGCTTTTCGAATGTTTCCCCGCTCGCGCAGTGAAAAGATGTAGATCGGAATCGAGCTGCCGCGCGCGAGGTCGATCGCCGAAGCGTCCATGACCTCCAGGCGGTCGGCGAGCACGCGCTGATACGTCACGTGCGGAAGGCGTTCGGCGTTCGGATTCTTCATCGGATCTGCGGTGTAGATGCCGTCGACTTTCGTGGCCTTGAATATGATCTCGCACTTCAGCTCACTCGCGCGCAATGCGGCCGCCGAATCGGTCGTGAAGAACGGATTGCCGGTGCCCGCGGCGCAGATCACGATGCGCCCTTTTTCGAGATGACGAATCGCGCGGCGGCGAATGAACGGCTCCGCAAATTCGGACATGGTGATCGCGGTGGTGACGCGCGTCTTTGCGCCGCGCCGCTCGAGTGAATCCTGCAGCGCGAGCGCGTTGATCACGGTCGCCAGCATCCCCATGTGATCGGCGGTCACGCGGTCCATGCCTTCCGTGGCTGCGGTCACGCCGCGAAAGATGTTGCCGCCGCCGACGACGATGACAATCTCGACGCCTTCGGTGTGTACGGCGACGATTTCGTCGGCGATCGCGGCCAGCACGTCGGCGTCAATGCCGGTCCGCCGGCCGCCCATCAACGCCTCACCGGAAAGCTTGAGAAGGATGCGTTTGTAGCGGGGGCGGGCGCCGTCGGTCATCGGCGCGAGTTTACTTCATATACGACATGACTTCAGCCGCGAAGTCGTCGCCACGTTTCTCGATTCCCTCACCCAGTTTGTACCGGGTAAATCGGGTGATCGTATAGGCGCAGCCGGCGTCCTTGCCGGAGGTCTGGAGGTACTCGCCCACGTTCTGCTTGTCGTTGCGGATGTACGGCTGCTCGAGCAGGCAGGCCTCGCCGTAGAACTTCTCCATCTTCCCGGTGACCATCTTCTCGACGATGTTCTCGGGCTTGCCGGACTTCACGGCCTGATCGCGCGCGATCTCGCGCTCGGTGGCCAGGTCCTTCTCCGTGACGTCTTCGCGCCGGATGAAGCGCGGCTCGGTCGCGGCGATGTGCATCGCAACGTCGCGTGCAACTTCTGCGGTGCGATCGGCTTTCGTGTTCGCGACCAGCTCGTCGATGACCCCGATTTTTCCGCCGGCGTGGATGTAGATTCCGATGGCGGCATTCGGTGCAGCTTCGTAGCGCACGAAACGACGGATCGTCACGTTCTCGCCGATTTTCGCGATCATGTTGCTGGTCTTCTGCGCAACCGTCTCGCCGTTCCGGCTCTCGTTCGCGAGCTGCTCGACGGTGGTCGACTTGCTCTTGGCGATCGTCTGCGCGATGTCGTCGACGAACTGACGGAACTGATCCGTGCGGGCGACGAAATCCGTCTCACAATTCACTTCCACGAGCACGCCGACGTTTCCGGACGTGTACGCGTGGACGGCGCCTTCCGAAGTAACGCGCCCGGCTTTCTTGGTCGCGGCCGCGAGACCCTTCTTGCGAAGGATCTTCGTCGCCTCATCCATGTTGCCGTTCGCCTCAGTCAGCGCGCGCTTGACGTCCATCATGCCCGCGCCGGTTTGATCGCGCAGCTCTTTCACCATGGCTGCTGTGATGTCACTCATTCTTGATTTCTCCAGGAAAGGCGTCGGGCGTCAGGCGTCAGGAAAAACCAATCCCCTGACGCCGACGACTGACGCCTGATGCCTCGATTAAGACGCGACCGGAGTCGGCACCGCTTCCGCGGCTTCGGCAGGCATGGCGGCCGGCTCGGCCGGCGCTGCTCCCTTGTCCTCTGTTCCGATATAGCGCTCGTCGGAGAGGTTGTAGCCCTCGAGGACAGCGTCGGCAATCTTCAGCGTGAACAGACGAATCGCGCGGATGGCGTCGTCGTTGCCCGGAATGACGTAGTCGATATCTTCCGGATCGCAATTGGTGTCGACGATGGCCACTACAGGCACGCCGAGCTTCTTCGCTTCCTTGACCGCGATGTACTCCTTCTTCGGATCGATGACGAAGAGGGCATCGGGAAGCGAGTCCATCTCGCGGATGCCGATCAGATTCTTCTGCAGCTTTTCGCGTTCGTGATCGAGCTGCGCGCGCTCTTTCTTCGACAGCTCTTTCTCGGTGTCGTTCAGGATCGCCTCGAGCTCCTTGAGGCGCTCGATCGATTTGCGAACGGTGGTGAAATTCGTCAGCGTGCCACCGAGCCAGCGATTGTTCACGTAGAACATTCCGCAGCGGTTGGCTTCTTCGAGGATCGCGTCCTGCGCCTGGCGCTTGGTGCCGACGAACAGGATGCGTTTGCCTTGCGAGGCGAGATCGGAAATGAATGCCGAAGCTTCTTTAAAGAGCTTTAGCGTTTTCTGCAGATCGATGATGTAGATCCCATTGCGCTTGCCGAAGATGTACTTCTTCATCTTCGGGTTCCAGCGCTTCGTCTGGTGCCCGAAATGCACGCCGGCCTCAAGAAGTTCCGGCACTAATTCTGTGGTATTCGCCATAGGGAAAGTCGCGTCAGCCGAGCGGCCGAATTGCGAGCGGGGAAGATGCTACAGCCCCCGCGCAAAGGCAAACAGAAATTATGCGCAAAAACCCGTCGTGCATATTTTCGTAAGATCGACAATCGCGCGGGCTGCTTGAAGTTCGTGAAGTTTAGCTC
>JALYZI010000184.1 GCA_030948915.1 Acidobacteriota bacterium | reverse complement strand
CTTCCGCACAAACCTCGGCCTCGTCGATCTGACCGCCTTCCCCGGCAGCCGGCCGGCGCGCGCGAAAGTCGAGATCATCGATGATGGCGGCCGTGCGCTCGACAGCTTCGAAGTCAGCATTCCATCGGCCGGCGGCATGCAGATCAACGATCTGTTCCACGGACGCGGTATCGCCGAAAGCGCAAAGCCGGTGCTGATTCGCGTTTCAACGATCGAAGGCATGATCGGCGCGTATGCGGCGTTTGTCGACAACGGCACCAATGACCCGGCGTATGTTGCGGCGAACTTAGCGGCTAAAAACTAGGTAAGAGAGGCGCGATGGCGCGGGGCGCGGGGCGCGATGTGTTTTGCGCCTCGCGCCTCGCGCCTCGCGCCTCGCGCCGCGCTTACTAATGCGATCTCTCGTTCCCCACGCGCGCCTGCGACAGCGTTTCCTGGAACTGCAGCGCGGGTACGGGGAAGCCGAAATAGAAGCCCTGAACTTCGCGGCAGCCATGCTCTTTGAGGAAATCGAGCTGCGGCTTGGTCTCCACGCCCTCCGCCACGACGCGCAGATTGAGTCCCTGCGCGAGCTCGATCACTGACCGCACGATCGCGGCGTCTTCGAATCGGTCCGGCAGATCCTCGACGAAATTGCGGTCGATCTTCAGGCAATCGATCGGGAAGCGCTTGAGATAGCTGAGCGACGAATGCCCCATGCCGAAATCATCGATCGCGATGCTGATGCCTGTCCGCCGCAAGCGCTCGAGCACTTTGAACGTCAGATCGAGATTCTCCATCGCGACGCTTTCCGTGATCTCCAGCTCCAGCGATTTCGGCTCGACGCGCGCCTGTTTGATCGCGTCCTCGATTCCATCGACCAGCGAGAGCTCGCGGAATTGCCGCGCCGAGAGGTTGACCGCCACGCGGAAATCGGGGAAGCCGAGGTCGCGGAAGACGCGAACCTGGTGCAGGGCTGTGCGCAGCACCCAGTCGCCGATCAGCACGATGAACCCGCGCTCCTCCGCCACGGACAGAAAACTTCCCGGCGACATGAGTCCGCGCTCGGGATGCCGCCATCGCAAGAGCGCTTCCATGCCGATGATCCGATTCGTGCGGACATCGATCTGGGGCTGGTAGTAGACCTCGAATTCGTTGCGCTCCATCGCCTGATGCAGCCCGCTTTCGAGCGTCATCCGCTCCTGCATGGAGCGGCTGAGCTCCTGCGTCGACATCTCGTAGCAATTGCGCCCGACCGCTTTGGCGCGATACATCGCGTTGTCGGCGTTCTTCAGCAGTGTCTCGGCGTCCTCGCCGTCATCGGGATAGACGGTGATGCCGATGCTGGCGGTCACGTAGAGACGTTGACCGTCGATGTTGATCGGCTCCGAGACAATGCGCAACACGCGCTGCGCCATCGCTGCAGCGTCCTCTTTTTTCTCGAGCTCCTGGAGAACAATCGTGAACTCGTCGCCGCCGACGCGCGCCACGATGTCGCCTTCCCGGACGCTGCCGCGCAGCCGCGTTGCGATTTCGCGCAACAACCCATCGCCGAGCGTGTGACCAAGCGAGTCGTTGACCACTTTGAAGTGATCGAGGTCGAGAAAGAGCACCGCCACGGGACGTCGTTTTCGCTGCGCCAGTGCCAGTGCCAGTGCCAGATGCTCCTGAAACAGCCGGCGATTCGCGAGTCCGGTGAGCGCATCGTGGTACGACTGATACTCCATCTGCTGTTCGGTGCGTTTCCGATCGGTGAGATCGAGAATTTTTCCGATCACGCCGGTAACGTTGCCCTTCGAGTCGTATTGCGGCCGATACGACGCGGTGATCCATCCCTGCCGCTCGGTCCCAGGAATCACGTAGGAAGTCTCGGACAGCGAGACGGTCTCGCCCTTGAACACTCGGCCGAGAATCTCGTCGATCGGCTGCTCGCCGACCGCGGGAAAGAAATCGGCGGCGCGCTTGCCGAGGACTTCTTCGGCGCGGAGGCCGGTGAGGCTTTCCATGAAGCGGTTCCAGACCTGACACCGCATCTCCCTGTCGTAGACGACAATACCCTCGGCGGCATTCGACATGATGTCGCTGGCGAGGTCGGACTCCTGGCGGATGTTCTCCGGCGTTTTGCCCTCCGGTTCTTCGCGGGGCTCGCGCGGCGGACGGCGCTCGCGCATCGGGAGAAATTGCGGAGTGCGTCCGGTGAGTGCGAAGGTGATCGAGACGAATGCTGAGCCGACGACGATGCACACAGCCACCAATGCAGCGGAGATGGCTATGGCGAGGACAACTAGAGCAGCGGAAATGACGACCTCGGCCTGCATCCGCAAAAAATAGTTTGATCGAGTAGTGAAAATGTTGCAACTAAAAACTTTAGGGTAATTAACCACACATTTCGGTCAGAAGAACAATGAGCTATTGCGACTACGCAAAAGGACATCCGATCCACGGTCCGTATCACGACAACGAGTACGGCTTCCCGATCGCGGATGACAACCAGCTTTTCGAGCGGCTGGTACTCGAGATCAATCAGGCCGGACTCTCGTGGGAGACCATTCTGAAAAAGCGCGAGGCGTTTCGCGACGCGTATGCAGGCTTCGATATCGTCCGCGTGTCGCGCTTCACCGCGCGCGATCGTCAGCGGCTGATGCGCAACGCCGGGATCATTCGCAATCGGATGAAGATCGACGCCGCGATCGAGAACGCCAGACGGATCGTCGCACTGGGATCATTCGCGGATTGGCTCGCCGCGCATCATCCGCAGCCGAAGGACGCCTGGGTGCGGCTCTTCAAGAAGACGTTTGTTTTCACGGGCGGGGAAATTACGGGTTCGTTTCTGATGAGCATCGGCTATTTGCCGGGGGCGCATGATGCGAAGTGCCCGGTGTACAAAAAGGCGTCAGG
>JALYZI010000156.1 GCA_030948915.1 Acidobacteriota bacterium | reverse complement strand
ATGGTCTTCGGCACCGACGCCGTCGCCGGATCGCACGGCCGCAATTTTCAGGAGCTCGTCTATCGCGTGCAGAAAGGCGGACAGGACCCGATGCAGGCGATCATCTCCGCCACCTCGCTGTCAGCCGATTCCCTGGGACTCGGCGACAAGATCGGCAGCATCGCGCCGGGATACGAGGCCGACCTCATCGCGCTCGACGGCGATCCGCTGCACGACATCACCGCGCTCGAGCACGTCGCGTTTGTCATGAAGGGCGGGCGAGTGGTGAAAAACTCTATCCTGAGCGGGGGCGGCCATTAGGGGTGGGAGCGAAGGATCTCCGGTGGAGCAGCTGCGCATCAGCTTCTTCCGCAGCGAGTCGCAAAGACGCGACGCCGCTTCCGTGAATAGTTTCGCCTCTTCGCCTCGGATGTGTTTCACAGAAACCGCGCAGCTGCGCCACCGTTGATTCTTCGCCCCTCGAGCCCGCCCGCGCTCAGGATAAACTGGGGAAGGAAGAGGCTCACAAAATGAAAATTGGCATCCTCGGATCCGGCGACGTCGGAAAGTCCTTTGCCCGCGCCTTCGCGGCGACCGGCAACGACGTAAAGATAGGATCGCGCACCCCCGAGAAGCTGAACGACTTCGTTACGCAAGCCGGCCCGCGCGTCACCGCCAGCACTTTCAAGGAGACCGCGCGATTCGGCGAGGTGATCGTCGTCGCGACCCTCGGAACGGGAACCGAGGAGGCGATACGGCTGGCGGAGCCGGAGAACTTCAAGGGGAAGGTGACAATCGACGCGACGAACCCGCTCGACTTCATCCCAGGCGGGCCGCCGAAACTCGCCATCGGCCACACCGACTCCCTCGGAGAACGCGTCCAGCGATGGGCGCCTAAAGCAAAGGTCGTGAAGGCCTTCAACACCGTCGGCAACACGCTTTTTTACAAGCCGCAGTTGCCCGGCGGGCCGCCCGACATGTTCATCTGCGGCAACGATGGCGATGCGAAGAAGGCCGTGTCACGGATCTGTTCCGAATTCGGATGGGGCGTCATCGACATCGGCGGCATCGAGGGTTCGCGCTACCTCGAGCCGATGTGTATGACGTGGGTTCTGCACGGGATCCTGTCCGGCGGCTGGAGCCACGCGTTCAAAATGCTCCATCAATAGTCGGCGGTCACCAATCGGCAAAGGCACTCAACGCGACGACCTCAACAGGCGTACCATCTTGCGACCGCCCGCGGCAGCGAACTTGCTGGCGGCTCACATCGAGGTGTGAACCGAATGCGTAAGCCCGTAGTAGTTCTTGCACTCCTCTTCATCGCGGCCACAGCCAACGCTCAGTACTTCGGACGCAACAAAGTCCAGTGGGAACACTTCGACTTCAAGATCCTGAAGACAGAGCACTTCGACATCTACTACTACGACCGCGAAGCCGATGTCGTGAACGACGTCGGACGCCAGGCCGAGCGCTGGTACGCACGTCTCTCGCGCGTGTTCAATCACTCCTTCACGCGCAAGCCGATCGTTCTGTACGCGAACCCGGCCGACTTCCAGCAGACGACCACGACGCCGGAGATCATCGGACAGGGCACGGGCGGATTCACTGATCCGTTCATGAACCGCGTCGTTCTGCCACTCACCGGCGACTACGCGGAGAACGATCACGTCATCGGCCACGAGCTGGTGCACGTCTTCCAGTTCGACGTCGCCGCTTCGATGACGAACAACCGCCGGCGATTCAACCTCGAGGCTCTGCCGTTGTGGCTCGTGGAAGGCATGGCGGAGTACCTCTCGAAAGGCCGCATCGATCCGCTGACCGCGATGTGGATTCGTGACGCCACGATTCACAACCGAATGCCCGACCTTCGCAAGCTGACGCGCAATCCGTACTACTTCCCCTATCGCTACGGCCAGGCGCTGCTGGCCTACATCGGCGGACGCTTCGGCGATGACGCCGTCGTCCGTCTGTTCCTGGCAGCCGGAACTTCGGGACCGGAGGCGGCCTTCGAGCGCGCAACCGGAATTCCTGCGAAACAGATCTTCACCGACTGGCAGGAGTCCGCGCGCGAGCTCTACAACCCGGTCGTCGAGGATCGTCCATTCAATCTCGGGTCGCCGATCATCGGCAGCAGGAAAGGAATCCGCGGCTATCTCAACCTCGGCCCGGCGTTCAGTCCTGACGGCCGTTACATCGCATTCCTTTCGACGCGCGACATCTTCGACATCGATCTCTTCCTCGCCGATGCCTCGACCGGAAAAGTCATCCGACGGCTGGCATCCGCAACGCGCAACGCGCATTTCGAATCCTTACGCTTCATCGATTCGGCCGGTGCGTGGTCTCCCGATTCGAAGAAACTCGCCTTCGTCGTGTTCGAGAAAGGCGACAACTACCTCGGCATTGTCGACGTCGACTCCGGCCGCATCGACGACATGCGCGTGCCGGGCATCGATGCCATCAGCAACGTCGCGTGGTCTCCGGATGGCCGCACGATAGCGCTCTCCGGACAGCAAACGGGAGCAAGCGATCTGTTCCTCTTCGATATCGAAACAAAACAAGTCCGGCGCCTGACTAACGATCGTTACGCCGACATGCAGCCGTCCTTCTCGCCCGACGGAAAAATGCTGGCGTTTGTTTCCGATCGCGGCCAGGGGGATCTCACCGAGCTCCAATTCCTGGGCATGAACATCGGGACAGTGGATCTCGCGACGGGCGCAATCAAAATGTTGCCCCTCTTCCGGCGTGCGAAAAATATCGATCCGCATTTCGCACCCGACAGCGGGAGCCTCTACTTCATCTCGAACGCTGAAGGTGTCCCGGACATCTATCGGTACTACTTCTCCGACAGCCACATCGCTCGCATCACGCATGTCGAGACAGGTGTTTCGGGAATCACGGAGATGTCACCCGCGCTCGCGGTCTCGACACGCACGGGCGAAATCGCCTTCTCGCTTTACGAAGACGACAACTACAACATCTACAAACTCGCGCCGTCCGCCGGTGGCGCTGCGGTGACGACCGCACTTCCGCCGGAGGCATCGCGCGCGGCACAACTGCCGCCGCTGCGCGGAACGGGATCAGCGATCACGGCCTATCTCGAACAGCCGGCGGCCGGACTGCTGCCGGAAACGACGCGATTCCAGACCGCGCCGGTCAGCAACACGCTGCACCTGGCCTATCTCGGACCGCCGACGATCGGCGTCGGCGTCAGCTCATTCGGCACCGGCGTCGCCGGAAGCGTCAGCGCCTACTTCAGCGACGTCCTCGGCGAAAACAATGTCGGACTGAGTTTCGAGGGCGGCGGCACCGGCGGCATCGGCACCTTCGGCGATCAACTCGCCGGCGAAGTCTTCTACCTCAATCAGAAGCATCGCTGGAACTGGGGCGTCGATTACACGCATCTTCCGTTCGTCAGCGCGTTCACCGGCTCGGGTCAGGCTTTTGTCAACGTCAACGGACAGAGAGTCCTGGCGGACATCATCCAACAGGAACGCGACATCAGCCGCTACGACGACATGTCGGGTGTCATCCAGTATCCATTCAGCACGACGCGCCGCGTCGAGTTCTCGGCCGGCGCGCAGCGCCAGAGCCTCAAGAGGGAGGTCGAGACGGTCACGATCGTCGGCAACACGGTCATCGACGACACGACCAGTCAGTTGCCGGGATCTTTCGGCTTGACTCTCGAGCGCGCGTCGTCTGCCTTCGTCGGCGACAGCGCGATCTTCGGATTCCTTTCGCCGATCATGGGCACGCGCTATCGCTACGAAGTCGACACGCTCACCGGCGATCTGAAATTCAATACCGCTCTGGCCGATTGGCGGAAGTACTTCTTCATGCGCCCAGTGACGTTCGCCGTTCGCGGCATTCATTACGGACGCTACGGGAAAAGCTCGGAAGATCCGCGCATACAGCCGCTCTTCGTCGGCGATGCGTCACTCGTTCACGGGTACGAATTCAACTCTATCAATTTGAATGAGTGCGTCGCCTCAGCCTCGAACCCGAATGCCTGCCCCGTTTTCGACCGTCTGTTCGGGTCGAAGATCGCCGTCGTAAACGCCGAAGTCCGCGTTCCACTGTTCGGCACGAGAGAGTTCGGCCTCGCGACCGGATTCATTCCGACGGAGCTGTTCTTCTTCGGTGATGCCGGCGTGGCCTGGTCGCAATCGCAGAAGGCAAAGGTCAAGTTCCAGACGAATACATCCGAACGCGTTCCCAGCGTGAGTATGGGCGTCGGTGCACGCATGCTGCTCAGCTACATTCCGCTGGAGTTCTACTACGCGAAGCCGTTTCAGCGGCCGGGAGCCGGCTGGGTGTTCGGCTTCAACATCATTCCGGGCTGGTGATTCCGCCCCACGAATTCGAGCAGCTCGTCGAGCAAGCCCTCGGCGAGCTGCCCAGCCGCTTCACGTCTCTGCTCGACAATGTCGCGGTAGTCGTCGAAGAGGAGCCGAGTGACGAAGATCTCGACCTTCTCGTCGATGACCATGACGCCCTTCTCGGCATTTTTCGCACGCAGCCGCCGCTTCCCGATCAGGTGGTGATCTTCCGCGGTCCGATCCTCCGGAACTCGCGCAACCGAGGCGACGCCATTCGCGAAATCCGCGAGACGGTCATTCACGAGCTCGGTCACTACTTCGGATTGGATGACGACGGGATGGCATTTTGACGATGCGATAAAATCCGCAGCATGCCCGGCCGCGTAACGCAATGCTGCATTGCGATTGCCCTCGTTTGTCTCTCAGCCGTCGCCGCACCACGGCGCCGCGCGGTCCCATCGGTCTCCGACCGTTTCTGTGATACCGGAACGGATGTGGCCGGCATCACAGTTCCGGCCGAATTCTGCATTCGGAAGTTTGCCGACGTGCCGACTCCGCGCGTGCTGCTTTTCGCACCGAACGGCGATCTATTTGTCTCCTCGCCGAAGCGCATCACGCCCGGCGGCGCACCACCGGGAGCCGGCGCAATTTTTCTGTACCGAGGCGCCGATCCTGCCAGGCGGACGACGTACGCCGACGGCGACGGCTTCCAATCCGTGCACGGCATCCTGATTGTGAACGGCTCGTTTTATTACACCGTTTTCGACACGGTCTACAGCGTGCCCTACGATGCCGCGGCGCCGGCAATGGACAAGAATCGGACGACTGCGGTTGCATTCTTCACGCAAAACGGTTTCGCGAGGTTTACACACGCGCTGGCGGCCGGCAGTGACGGCTCGATCTACACGACCTTCGGGCAGATGGATAACTCCGACTGTGCGACCGGCAGCAACGACGGACGCATGGGTGCGGTCCTTCGAATAGGCGCCGGACATGATCCGTACGGCGACATCGTCACGCGCGGACTTCGCAATCCGCTTTTCATCCGCTGCATGCCGTGGAACATCTGTTACGCAATCGAGTTGAGCGGCGACAGTTGGGAATCGCTTGGCGGAACGGAGAAGCTGATCGAATTCCGCGAGGGTGAAACCTACGGCTATCCCTGCTGCATTCAGCGAGGCATTCCGAATCCCGATATCCCATCGGGAACGAATTGCGCCCAGGTCGCCGATTCGAAGCAGACGTTTCCGCTGCACAACACACCATTCGGATTCGACTGGGAACGCGATTTCGGCTGGCCTGCGCCGTACAGGGGAGCGTTCTTCGTCGGCCTGCATGGCGATTACGCCAACTGGAATCATGCCGGCGTGCAATTCGCGCCGACAAATCCAACGACGCACCTTCCCGCGCAGCCGACAATCGACTTTGTCCTCGGCGTCGGTCGAGGCAGCGCGATCTCACGCGTCGGCGATCTTCGATTTGCGCCCGATGGCCGGCTCTTTTTCGCCGACGATCAGGGTGCGGCGATTTACTGGATCGCGCCAAGAACACTCCGCCGCCCGCCCACCCGGTAAGGACTGTAAGGCGGGCCTTACCTCACGCTTCCGTCGACCATCCGCCGAATCGCCAGTGGATTCGATTCTCGGAGCTCGTCAGGGAGAATGGAGTCCGGCGCGTTCTGCCACGCAACCGGTCGCGTGAATCGCTCGATCGCGCGCGTGCCGACCGACGTCGACCGGCTGTCGGACGTCGCCGGAAACGGGCCGCCGTGAACCATTGCCGGCACGACTTCCACTCCGGTTGGATAGCCGTTGAAAACGATTCGGCCCACTTTGGTTTCCAGGATTTCGATCAGATCGCGATAGTCGTCGAGCTCCCCTTCCGCGGCGTGGACCGTCGCGGTCAACTGACCTTCCAGCCGTCGCGCGATCTCCAGCAGCTGTTCGCGCGCATCGATCTCGACGACGAGAGTCGACGGGCCGAAAACCTCCTCCATCAACTCTTCGTGATCGAGAAAGATGCCTGCGCCCGTGACGAAGAGTGCGGCGCCACCTTCGACGAATGCGCGGCGGTTGACGAGCGACGCGAAGCGTTCGACGCCGTCTTTGTAAGCTCCGGCGATCGAAGGAGTCAGCATCGCGGCACATGGTGTGGCCTCGATGCGCTTCGCGAGATCTTTGACCAAGTCAGCGGCTGCGGATGTGATCACGAGCCCGGGATTCGTACAAAACTGGCCGGCGCCCAGGGTGACCGATGCGTGCAGGCCGGCAGCGATCTCCGATGCGCGTTCGCTGAGCGCGCGCGGAAGAATGAAGACAGGATTGATGCTGCCCATCTCCGCGTAGAACGGAATCGGCTCCGCGCGCGACTCCGCAACTTTCATCAACGCGATTCCACCGCGGCGCGAGCCTGTGAATCCAACCGCCTTGATCAAAGGATGTTTGACGAGCTCGATCCCCGCTTCGTAGCCCTCCACCAGCGCAAACACGCCGGGCGGAACGACCTCTGAGATTGCCCGCGCGGACAATCTCGAGGTCTCGGGATGTGCGGGATGCGCCTTCACGATCACCGGACATCCGGCGGCCAGAGCCGAGGCCGTGTCGCCGCCCGTGACGGAGAATGCCAGCGGGAAGTTGCTGGCGCCGAAGACGGCAACCGGTCCGAGTGGGCGCAGCATCGATCGCACGTCGACTTTTCCGTGATCGATGCGTGCATCGACCCACGAGCCTTCCTCCACGAGTGCGGCGAACATTCGCAATTGATTGCACGTGCGCGCCATCTCGTTTTTCAATCGCGGCAAGCCGAGCGAAGTCTCGCGATTCGCGCGATCGATGATCGAGTCGCCGCTCGCCTCCAGGCGCGACGCGATCGCACGCAGCAACTCGCCTTTCTTCCGGCCGCTCAAACGGCCAAAGGTCGCGAATGCATCCGCCGCTGCCTGCGCCGCGCGATCGATCATGTTTTTGGCCGCGACGCCAAAGCCTCTCGAATCAATCGCAGCGCGACATCGCGCTCGTGGCCGGCGAGCGTCAGTCGCGGCGGCCGGACGCGTTCGCTGCCCATCCCGACTTCCTGCTGGACGAGTTTGATCAGCTGCACGAACTTCGGAACGGTATCGAGCCGCAGGAGCGGCAGAAACCAGCGATAGATGTCCGCGCCGTTGAACAGCGCCACCGATTCCTTGGGCATCGCGTTGACCAATCCGGCGATCCATCCGACCGCGCCGGCGGCGACGCCTTCGACGATCAGATCATCGACGCCGACGAAAATCGCGAGTCGCGTGCCGTGAGAACGGATCGCGGCGATGCGACGGATATCGGCCGACGATTCTTTGACGGCGTGGAGATTCTCGTGCTCTTCTGCCAGCTCGGCAACCTGCTCCGGCAGAAAATCGGTGCGATACGCCACCGGATTGTTGTAGAGCATGCACGACAGACGCGTCGCGCGCAGCACGGCCGCGATATGCGCTTTCATCTCGCGCCAATCGGTGGAGTAGACGTACGGCGGCAGCACCATCAGACCGCTGCAGCCGGCTTCCTCAGCTTTCTTTGCGAGGCGCACGGCGCCGGCGGTGCTCAGCGCGGAAATCGCGGCGACGACCGGCGCTCCGCTTCGCATGCACGTCTGCAGCACCGCGACTTTCTCATCAAACTCGAGAGTCGCTCCTTCACCGAGGGATCCGAGAGCGACGATTGCGGTGCAGCCATTCTCGATCATCCACGCGGCGTGCTTCGCGAGGAAATCGTGATCGACGCTGAGGTCTTCGCGAAACGGCGTCGTGATCGCGGGAATGACACCCTGCCACTTCATGCGTAACGGTCCGGCGACAGCTCTTCGATCGCGATCGACGTTTTCTCTCCCGCCAGGACTTCGCTCATCAGCTTCCCCGTGATTGGACCGAGGCTGAGACCCATCATGGCATGACCGGTGGCGACGGAGAGATTCGAATATCGCTCGAAGCGGCCGATATACGGCAGACCGTCCGGCGAACACGGGCGCAGGCCCGCCCATGGCTTCACGTCGCGAAAATCGTCGGCGCTGAATTCGGGGAGATATTTCGGGACCGACCTGACGATTCCGCGCACGCGAGCGGGATTGATCGACAAATCGGTGCCGGTGATTTCCATCGTTCCGCCGAATCGCAGCGCCTCCCCCATCGGCGTGACGGCCACCCGCGCCTCGGAGAGAATCATCGCGTGCGCCGGCTTACGTTTCGGAGTTTGAACCGTCAGGCTGTAGCCCTTGCCCGCCTGCATCGGCAGATGCAGTTGCAGATCGCGCGCGATGTTCGATGACCACGCGCCGCCGCAGATCACATACTCGTCCGCCTTTCGATCGGCTTCGATGCGCTGCCCGCTCACGCGCAATTTCGCTTCCGTGTTCCACAACAATTCCACGCCGCGATCGCGGACGCGCCGGATCAGCGCGGCCATGAAGCGCCACGGCGCGAGGTAGGCATCTTTCGGGAAATAGATTCCGCCGGCGACTGTCATCCGCAGGTTCGGCTCCATGGCCGCGATTTCTTTCGGATTGAGGATTTCGACCGGCAATCCGAGCTGGCGCGCGACTTCCGCCGTGGCAACCTCGTGCTCCAGTCCTTCGTCCGTGTTGCACACCATCACGATGCCGTTTTGTTCGAGCGCGAAGTCATCGCCCCACTCGCTCGCCAGCTTCACGAAACAGTCGCGGCTCGCGAGATTGAGATGCAGCAGCAGCGGAGCCGAGCGCAGGACATGCCTCACAGTCGCAGCGCGATAGAACTTCCACGCCCATTCGACGAGGTTGCGATCGAAACGCGGCCGCAGATAAAACGGACTCTCCGGATTCCACATCCATTTCAACGCCAGTCGAATCGCGCCGGGGGCGGCCAGCGGCACGAAGTGGCTCGGCGTGATCATGCCGGCATTTCCGTACGAGCATCCGGGGTCAGACTCCGGACCGCGATCGCAAACGGTGACGCGATATCCACGTTCGGCGGCGTAGTACGCGGTGCAGAGACCGATCACGCCTCCGCCGACGATGAGAATGTGTTTGCTCACACGCGAACGCCCCAGCAGAACGGATCGCGCTCGTCGAGAATCAGCGTCGACTCGGCATTGATGTACGCAGAACCGCGAATCGTCGGGACGATCGCATCGCCGTCGATGACATCGACGTGTCCCTCAAAGACGGTTCCGACAATGCTCTCCTGCCGCCAGATTTTTCCCGGCGCGAGTTTGCCGTCGGCGTAAAGGCACGCCATCTTCGCGCTCGTTCCGGTTCCGCACGGCGATCGGTCATACGCCTTGCCGGGACAGAGCACGAAGTTGCGGCTGTCGGCGTCGCGGCGCGTCGGCGGACCAAACAGCTCGATGTGGTCGATGACCGCGCCGTCTTTTCCCGTGATGCCTTCGCGCTCGAGACTCTCTCGGATTGCCCAGGTGAGCCCTGTCAGGCGCTCGACATTTTTCATGTCGAGATCGTCGCGCTGCTGATTGACGAGAAAAAACCAGTTGCCGCCCCATGCGACATCGCCCGAGACGTCACCATTGACGTGTACATTTTTTAGATATCGATAACTTGCCACATTACTGACGGAGACGTCGCCGCGATCATGCAACTCCGCGTTGACGATTCCCACCGGCGTCTCGATGCGATGCACGCCAGTCTTCAGAAGGCCAAGATGCGCGAGTGTCGCAACGACGCCGATCGTGCCGTGGCCGCACATGCCGAGGTAGCCGACGTTGTTGAAGAAAATGACGCCGGCGGCGCACGTCGAGTCCTGCGGCGGGACGAGCAGCGCGCCGACGACCGGATCGGATCCGCGCGGCTCGTTCACGACCGCCGAGCGATAGCGGTCGAATTCGCGGCGAAATCGTTCGCGGCGCTCGGCCAGCGGGCCGCCGCCGAGGTCCGGTCCGCCGTTGATGATGACGCGCGTCGGCTCGCCTTCCGTGTGCGAATCGACAACACGGATGTTCATATGGGCAGGTCAGTATAAATGGACGGGAAATCCACCACCGTGGATGTTTCGGAACTGCGAACGACGGTTTCTCTATGACTTAGCTCTGTGTCTCATAGGCAATGCCCCTGCAGCGCTGATTGGCAAGTCATCGGAGGAACCATGAAACGAGCCATCGTTCTCCTCATCGCTCTGGTTGTCGCGTGCACTTCAGTGCCTAACAAGCCTGCGTCTTTGCAAGGCACCGTCGTCGATCGTGAGGGAAATCCAATTCCGGGTGTCACCGTAATGGCCGGCACTCAAACGGTCGTGACGGATGGGAAAGGCCATTACGAGTTCGAGAGCATTCCGCCCGGCAAGTACGTCGTGTCCGCGCAGCTCGCCGGCTTCAACACCGGCAGACTTCAAATCAACGTACATGAGGGCAAGAGCGTCCGGCGCGACATCGCGATCGGTCCTGCCTCGGTTTCCGAACAGATCACAGTCACCGCCTCTTCGCCCGCAAGTCGCATCGCTGGTATCGTAGGCGGCAGAACGAAATCGGTCGCGGCCGCGCTGCCGATGGGAGTGCCGGTACAGATCGAACCGCAGGACACCGCAAAGTACGCGACGATCAAAGAGAACGGATTCGTCGACACCCGCAAAGAAAAGACGACGACCTTCTCGATCGATGTCGACGGCGCGTCGTACGCGAATGTCCGCCGCTTTCTGAACGCGAACCTTGCTCCGCCGAGTGACGCCGTCCGCATCGAGGAGATGATCAACTACTTCACGTACAACTATCCGCAGCCGAGCGACAACCGGCCATTCAGCGTTACCACTGAGGTCGCCGGCTGCCCGTGGAACACGAATCATCGGCTGCTGCGCATCGGTATCCAGGGGAAAACGATCGATCGGTGGAAGCTCGCGCCTAACAATCTCGTCTTCCTGCTCGACGTCTCGGGATCGATGATGCCGCCCGAACGGCTTCCGCTCATCACCTCGGCTCTTCGCCTGCTCGTCGATCAGCTCCGCGCCGAGGATTCCGTGGCGATCGTGGTCTACGCCGGCGCTCCCGGACTTGTTCTGCCCAAGACCTCAGGCGCCGACAAGCAGACGATCCTGTCGTCGCTGGACCGCCTGACTGCCGGCGGATCAACCGCCGGAGGCGCGGGGATCGAGCTGGCGTATTCGATCGCCGAACAGAATTTCTCCCCGAATGCGAACAACCGCGTCATCCTAGCCACGGATGGCGATTTCAACGTCGGCACGAGCGACATCGAATCGCTGACGAAGCTCATCGAAGAGAAGCGCAAGAAAGGCATCTATCTCACCTGCGTCGGTGTCGGAACGGACAATTACAACGACGCGCTGATGGAATCGCTCGCCGACAAGGGCGACGGCAACTACTACTACCTCGACAACATCAAAGAGGCGAAGAAAGTATTCGTGCATCAACTGCAGGGAACGCTCGTCGCGATTGCAAAGGACGTCAAAGTGCAGCTCGAGTTCGATCCGGCACTCGTGACGTCCTACCGCCAGATCGGATACGAAGATCGCGCGCTCGCGAACAAGGACTTCGAGGACGACACCAAAGACGCCGGGGAGCTCGGGTCCGGACATTCGGTCACCGCGTTGTATGAAATCGCGACCACCGGCCACGGCCAGATCGCAGAGGTGCGTCTGCGCTACAAGGATCCGCAAGCGAGTGCGAGTCAGTTGATCACGTCGCGCGCGGTGGACGAGGGCCACAGCGCCTACGAAGCGTCGCCGGATCTCCAGTTCGCGGCGGCAGTCGCGGAGTTCGGAATGCTGCTCCGCCATTCGCCGCACAAAGGGACTGCGACATTTGCGGACGTGCTGGCGCTCGCGCGCGCGATGCGCGGAGCCGATCTCGAAGGCTACCGCGAAGAATTTCTGCGGATGGTCGAGACCTCGCGCACATTGTTAGGCGAAGGGCCGCAGGTGGCGAGGCAGTGATGCTACGGAAGAATATGCAGCGTCGTCTCCCGGCGGTAGGCCTGCTTCGCGACCAGATCGGTGATGACGACGCGCAGCTTGTAATTGCCGGCCGCGAGCTTCGACACATCGATCGGATTGCCGAGGCCGTAATGTCCGGGCACGCCTTTGAGGGGAGTAGCGACAGCGGGCACCGGCGGTCCGGAAATCGGCGTCGGACCTTCGAGCATCGTCTTGGTCACAATGTGCGGCGTTCCGTCCTCGGCCAGCGACGGATTCCGAATCTCGGCAAAAAGCCAGACTTCGTCCGTCTTTCGAAATGAGGCGTCGGCCTTCGGGACCACTTTGGTGCCGCCGAAGGCGAACGGATCGAGCGCTTGCTGTGCCGTTTTGAGAATGTAGACATCGCGCGAAACGATCAGGCGCGACACGCCCGCGGTGGCCGGCGCGATATCTTCCGGTTCGAAGTCGACGCGTGTCATTGCCACGATCTCGCCGCGGCGGGCGACTCCGAACGTGCCTCTCGCGTTTTTCAGCGGAACGACGAGCGAGCGCTCGACGAAGAACGCATCGTGCGACATCTGAACGGGCAGCGCCTCGTTGTACGTCGCGATGCGTTGACCAGTGGCGTCATCGACAGCGCCAAAGAAAGTGATCATCTCGCCGTGCTGCAGCGTCGGGTTCGGCGGCAGGTCGAAGTGCAACGCGATGAACGGCGTTGCATCGGCGGAAACGAATTCGCCCCAGGCGGTCGTCAGCTGCGGACCAGCGCTGGCGTCGTAGTGATCGAGAGCGTCGCGAAATTTGGGATTCAGCAACGCGCGGGCATTTGCATCGTACGCACGGCTCGCGACGACTTTGTCGATCATCCGCTCGTGATCGGTCGCCCTCTGCGGCTCGCGCGAAGCCTGGGCGAAGAGCGGACCAGCGACGAGCAGAGACAGCAGAGCGAGACTAGTCGCGAGGAATCTCGAACGGAACTTCGTCGTCGGGGGCGAACTCGCGCTCGAGAGCGAGATCTTCCGGTTCGCGGAGGGTGTCATCGAGATCGATATTGTACGAGCGAATGTCTTCCATGGCTCCCTCTCCTAGAACTGCGCCGCCTCGGTTGAACCGTCCAGCGCCGTCGTCGACGCCTGTCCTGAACTGATCACTTTCACCACGTCGTCAAAGTAGCCCGTCCCGACTTCGTGCTGATGTTTGGTCGCCGTGTAGCCATCGGCCTCCGCCGCGAATTCAGACTGCTGCAGCCGCGAGTACGCCGTCATCCCTTCGTCTTTGTATTGCCGCGCCAACTCGTACATCGAGTAATTGAGGGCGTGGAATCCTGCGAGCGTGACGAACTGGAACTTGTAGCCCATCGCCGCGAGCTCGCGCTGAAATGAGGCGATCGTCTCGGCGTCGAGTTTCTTCGCCCAGTTGAACGATGGCGAACAGTTGTACGCCAGCATTTTTCCCGGATACGCGTGGTGCACTTCTTCCGCGAAACGCCGGGCTTCGTCGAGGTTGGGCTCCGATGTTTCGCACCAGATCAGATCGGCGTACGGCGCGTAAGCAATCGCGCGCGCGATCGCCATGTCGAGGCCACCCTTGATCGCGAAGAAGCCCTCGGGCGTTCGCTGGCCGGTGAGGAATGGATGATCGCGCTCGTCGATGTCGCTGGTGAGCAGCGTCGCGCTGTTCGCATCCGTGCGCGCGACGACCAGCGTCGGAACGCCCATGACATCGGCGGCCAGACGCGCAGCTGTCAATGTTCGGATGAAGGCGGAGGTCGGCGTCAGAACTTTGCCTCCCATGTGGCCGCACTTCTTTTCCGAGGCGAGCTGATCTTCGAAGTGCACCGCTGCCGCACCCGCCTCGATCATCATTTTCATCAGCTCGAATGCGTTGAGGCATCCGCCGAAGCCTGCTTCCGCGTCGGCGACGATCGGGGCGAACCAGTGCGTTCCGTAATGGCCTTCGCTGTAGTCGATCTGATCGGCGCGCTGCAGGGCCTGATTGATCCGCTTGACAACCTGGGGAACGGAGTTCGACGGATACAGACTCTGATCGGGATACATGTGCCCGGAGAGATTTGCGTCGGCGGCAACCTGCCATCCACTCAGATAAATCGCTTTGAGACCGGCACGAACCTGCTGAATCGCCTGGTTGCCGGTGAGAGCGCCCAACGCGGCAACGTACGGCTCTTCGTGCAGAAGAGTCCAAAGGCGTTCCGCTCCCATTTCTGCGAGCGTGTATTTGATCTCGATCGATCCGCGAAGCCGCAGCACATCTTCGGCCGAATATTCGCGCGCGATTCCGTCCCAACGCGGATCCGTTTCCCAGTCTCTCTCCAGTGTTTTCGGGTCACGAAGCCCGTGCAGTCGTCTGGTCATGATTTTCCCCCCTGCTCCACTTTCAGAAGTTCCTCGTATGCCGGAATAGTCAGAAAATCCGCGAGCGCATCGGCCGCGGTCAGCCGGTCGAAAAGCGCAGCCGCGATCTTGATGTGCGGACGCTCCCCGATCGAATTCAGCTCCTGGTCGCGAATCTGGTGATACAGCTCAAGCGTGATCGGACGGCCGTCATCGAGCCGCGCACCGTGATGGATCCACTGCCACAACTGCGTGCGCGAGATCTCGGCCGTCGCGGCGTCTTCCATCAGATTGAAGAGCGGAACGCATCCGAGTCCGCCAAGCCACGCTTCGAGATACTGGATGCCGACGTTGATGTTCTGGCGCAGGCCTTTTTCTGTGATTGGCCCGTCGGGCACGGACAAAAGTGTCTGTGCCGCAACATTTGCTGTCGTTGTTCGATCGATTTGATTCGGACCTTTCATCTTCGCGTCGAAGATTTCTTTCGCCAGGCCGACGAGTCCCGGATGCGCGACCCAGGTTCCGTCATGGCCGGCATTCACTTCGCGCTCTTTGTCGGCGCGCACTTTCGCCATCGCAGCATCATTGGCGGCGGGATCGTTCTTGATCGGGATCTGCGCCGCCATCCCGCCCATCGCGTGAATGCCGCGGCGGTGACAGGTCTGAATCAGCAGATCGACGTACGCCTTGAGGAACGGACGTTCCATCGTGACGAGCGCGCGATCGGGCATCACGAAATCGCGCCGCGCCCTGAACTTCTTGATGAAGGAAAAAATGTAGTCCCACCGCCCGCAGTTGAGTCCCGAGGAGTGGTCGCGCAGCTCCCAGAGGATCTCGTCCATCTCGAACGCCGCCAGGATCGTCTCGATGAGAACCGTCGCGCGAATCGTCCCGACAGGGATGCCGAGCGTTTGTTGCGCGCGAACGAAGACGTCGTTCCAGAGCCGCGCTTCGAGGTGCGACTCCATCTTCGGAAGATAGAAATACGGGCCGGTGCCGCGGCGAATCAGCTCCTGCGCGTTGTGAAAAAAGTAGAGAGCGAAATCGAAGATGCTCGCAGATGCCGGCTTCCCGTCGACGATGAAATGCTTCTCGACGAGATGCCATCCGCGTGGACGCACGACCAGGGTGGCGGTCTTTTCATTGAGGTGATAGCTCTTCGCGGGCGTGGTGAACTCGATCGTGCGGCGCACGGCGTCGCCGAGGTTGATGTGACCTTCGATGTTATTGGCCCACGTCGGCGCGTGCGAGTCCTCGAAATCCGCCATGAAGACGTTCGCGCCGGAGTTGAGCGCGTTGATGATCATCTTGCGATCGACGGGACCGGTGATCTCGACGCGCCGATCCAGAAGATCGCGCGGAATCGGAGCGACTTTCCAATCGCGTTCGCGGATGGATCGTGTCTCGGGCAGGAAATCAGGAAGCTTGCCGGCGTCGATCTCGCGCTTCACGCGTTCGCGTCGCGCGAGAAGTTCCTCGCGTCGCGAATTGAACTCGCGATGCAACATCGAGACGAAATCGGCCGCCTCGCGCGAGATAATCCGATCGACTCCCGCCTGCTGCTCAACCGCAATTTCCATGTGTAAAGGATGAGCACGGAGTAGGCCAACGTCAACAAACTAAAGCTCGTGAGACTGTTAGCCTGTCCAGACATGTCAAGGCGTCGCTGTAAAATTGTAAAGGGATGTAAACTTGCAGGACGGACGTGCAGTTGTAAGTAGTATTGAAAGGTCTGTGCCAATGAGCGAACTCCGATTGGGCAACAAGGTTCGCACGCTACGCCGGCGCGATGGAATGTCGCAGACGCAACTCGCGACGCGGTTGGAGATTTCGGGAAGCTACCTGAATCTCATCGAGCACAATCAGCGGCCGCTGACCGCGCAACTGCTCGTGAAGATCGCGCAGGTTTTCAAAGTCGACCTCGCGGCATTCGCCGACAACAGCCAGGCCCAACTAGCGGCCGATCTTCAGGAAATCTTCGGCGATCCACTATTCGAAGAGCATCCGCTCACGACCAACGACGTTCGCGAGCTCGCCGACAACGGCGCCGCAGCGCGGGCAATCGTGTCGCTGTATCACGCCTATCGCAGCTCGGTGGAATCGACCCGCGCCCTGGCCGCCAAACTTTACGACGGCCGCGATTTTCTCGGCGTCGATCCTGCGCATTTCCCGTCCGAGGAAGTGAACGATGTCATCCAGGCGAACCTCAATTACTTTCCCGAGCTCGAAGCTGCCGCCCAGGAGATCGTTGCGGCAGCGCCCCTCGATCGCTCCGACATGTATCGCTCGCTGGTCGTCTACCTTCGCAGCAAGCACGGGATCGAAGTGTCGCTCATGCCGGTCAGCAGCGACGCGGGCGTCATCCGAAGATTCGATCCCGTGAAGCGCACACTCTCGATCTCGGAAGTTCTGCCGCCGTGGAGCCGCAACTTCCAGATCGCACATCAGGTCGGACTGCTGGATGCGCACAGGGCGATTCAAAGGATCATCGAAAGCAACGAAAAGAATCTGACGGCGCCGGAATCGTCACGCCTGTGCCGCGTCGCCCTCGCGAGCTATTTCGCGGCCGCGCTGCTGATGCCGTATGACGAATTCCTGTGCTGCGCGCTCGAGATGCGCTACGACGTCGAGTTGCTGCAGCACCACTTCACCGCGAGCTGGGAGCAGGTCTGTCACCGCCTCACCACGCTCCGCAAGCCCGACGCCTCGGGCGTGCCGTTTCATTTTGTTCGCGTCGACATCGCGGGCAATATCTCGAAGCGATTCAGCGGCACCGGGATTCGCTTTGCGCGATTCTCCGGATCGTGCCCGCGCTGGGACGTCCACGCGGCATTTCTGACGCCCGGGCGGATTCGCACGCAGCTTTCGAAAATGCCGGATGGCACCGCGTACTTTTGCGTCGCGAGGACGATCCGCAAGAGCGGCGGCTATCGATCGGGCGATACGCTGATGGCGGTCGGCATTGGCTGTCCGGTGCGCGACGCGAAGCAACTCGTGTATGCCGACGGCATCGATCTCGAGAATCTCGACGCCGCGGTCCCGATCGGAACGACCTGCCGGCTGTGCGAGCGCCTCGACTGCGATCAGCGGGCGTTCCCCGCTCTCCAGTTCGGGATGAAGATCGACGAGAACGTGCGCGGCCGCTCGTTCTTCGCGCCGTCGGTGCGCTAAGTCGGAAAGCGATACTGCAGCGCGCGGCGGATCTCATCGAGCTCCTGTGATTCGCCTGCGCCCAGCGGCTTGGGAATCTCGATTGGTTTGTGTCCGGGATCGACGAACGTGATCACGCAATAGTCGGCCCCCGGCGGCTCGATGACGTCCGCGATCTCGCTCGGATCGCGGCCGAGCTCGCGGATGGTCTCACGCGCCATGCGGCGCACGCGGTCTTCGAAATCAGTCATTGTGTCAGGCCTCAGTCGTCAGTCGTCAGGCGTCAGAGCAAACCTGACG
>JALYZI010000140.1 GCA_030948915.1 Acidobacteriota bacterium | reverse complement strand
ATGAACGTCAAGACCGTGAGGGCGTAGACCGCGGTGCGGTCCTGGCGTTCGAAACTCACTGACCCCGCTATCGTAATCAACACAGCCGTATCATGAAAGCCATCGCATGAAGCGACTCGCGCCTTATTTCGCGTTTGTCGTCGGGATCGCCGTCACTTTCGCGCTTCTTCGACAATTCAACGCTGCGCAGCCTCGTGGGATACGGCTGACGCGAAGCGAAGCAGGACCAGTCGCCGACGCCGCCGCGCGGAAGCTCGGCATTCCGGTCGAGAAGGCGTGGAGCACGCTATCGTGGCAGGAGTCGCCGCGGCTTAACAAAAAATTGGAGCCGAACCTCGAGCTTCGCCGGCGCGCGGCCGATGATCCCGTCATCGGACCGCGGCTCGGCTTTTATCACGTCATGTACTACCGCCGAGCCCTGGAGAAATTTCCGGAGTACGGCTATGTGACTGTCGATCCGAGCAGCGGCGACGTGCTGAGCGCGCGCCTTCGACTTCGCAATGAGGCTGTTGGCGCGAAACTGCCGTGGCAGCAGCTTCGGGCAAACGCAGATGCTTTCGTTCACTCGCGAACTTTTCGCGGAGCACCGTCACCGCAATTCGAATCGGCGCGTCCGACCGAATACCTCTCGCGGACGGATTGGATCTTTCGCTATCGCGTGAAGACCACTTTCCCAACCGGCAACGTCGTTCCGTATCTGTACGTCTACTTCGCCGGCGATCGCTTTGCCGGATGGGAGCTGCAGGAGGAATACGCGGACGGCAGCGCGTATCGATACGAAACCAGCGCGATCGCGGCGATCCTCGCGCGCTACGCGATGAACTTCACGCTGCTGGTCGCGTTGCTGTTCGTGTTCTTGAAGAAGTACCACGCCGGCGAAGTCGGAGTGACGACCGGCTCGATGGTCTTCGGCGCGGTCGTGCTGTGTTGTCTGGCGGTCGACTTGATCATCGGAGGTCCGGCGACCGAGGGAAGCTCGACGGGCGGCCTGGACGCGCAGACGACGGCCTGGACGTATATGGCGTTCAAGTTCTTGCTCTACGACTCGGTCATCGCGGTGTTGGTGTTCTTCGCATGGTCGGTCGGCGAGAGCTACGCACGCGAGCGATGGGGCGAGCGGCTGGCCTCGTTCGACGCATTGCTGCGCCGCGATCCGCTGAACGCGACAGTCGGCCGCTCCGTCGTCAACGGCATTCTGTTCGCGCCTGCCTTCGCCGCCGCGGCCTACGTGAGCGGCGCAATCGGTCTCGCATTCCATCTCGTCCACGTTTCACTCGGCATCGGCAGCGACATGTACCTCGACCTCGGTGGCCCCGCGGTCACGCTTCTTTTTTCATTGCTCGATGCAATCGTTTACCCGGTCCTCGCGCTCTGCTTCCTTGCCGGATGGCATCGCCGTCGCGCGCTGCCGATCGGCGTGCTCGTCGTGATGGTGATCGGAATGGTCGGCGCGGTCGGCGACGTGCCGACGGATCCGTTCATCTGGCGGCTCGTGTTCGACTTCGGCGGCATCGCTGCGGTGATCGCCATCTTCCTGGGCTACGACCTGCTGACGACCGCGGTCGCCTTGTTCGGCGGTACTTTGATCTCGCTCTCCGCGCCGCTGATGTCCGTCGCGCGCGGCTCGATGCTCGCGCAGATGGCGTCCACGGTCGCGATTCCGCTGGTCGTGCTTCTCGGATTCGGTCTGGCGGCACTTCTCACGCGGCGCGAGGTCACGTACACCTACGAGGATCTTGCGCCGCACGTGCGCCGGATCGTGGAGCGCGAGCGCGTGAAGGCGGAGATCGATGCCGCGAATCGCATTCAGGCGGCGCTGCTGCCGGTCGAATCGCCGCGGCTCACCGGCGCGTCGGTTGCGTCGCACTATCGAGCGGCGACCGAAATCGGCGGCGACTACTTTGATTTTCTGACGCAGCCGAACGGCGAGATCGGTATCGCGTTCGGAGATGTCTCGGGACACGGGCTCACCAGCGGCATCGTCATGGCGATGGCGAAAGCGGCGCTGCTGGTTCAAGTCGACGTCGATGCGTCGCCGCGACGAGTCCTGAATGTGCTGAACGAGATCGTGATCAAAACGGCGCCCCGAAGAATTCTGATGACGTTCTTCTTCGGACTGCTCGATCCGAATACACATCGCCTGCGTTTCTCGTCGGCCGGACATCTCGATCCATACGTTTTCCGCGCGAAGCAAAAGCGTTTGGAAGCGCTCTCATCGTGGGGCTTCCCGCTCGGCGTGCGCCGGCGCGAGCCCTTCCGCGAACACATCGTCGATTTCGCAGCCGGAGATCGCCTGATTCTCTACAGCGATGGACTGATCGAGGCGATCGACGACGATGGCGAGCCATTCGGCTTCGATCGATTCGAACGCGTGCTGCTGGAAGCCGGACACCTGTCTGCGGAAGACATCAAGAAGACGCTTCTCGGATCGATTCGCAAGTTCACCCGGAACAGGCCGCCGGAGGATGATCAGACACTTGTGGTTGTTTCGTTTGATCGGGAAGTGGCGGGAGAGGAGGAAGTTGAGGCGGCTTATGCCACCGCAACCTGAGAATTGGGAATTGGGAATTGGGAATTAAGAATTAAGAGGCGTTTCCAGCGCATTCTCAATTCTTAATTCCCAATTCCGAATTCCAAATTCATTAGAATCTCCCGCCATGGCCCAACCCCCACCCGACAAGATCATCTACTCGATGGTCGGTGTCTCGAAATTCCACGGCAAAAAACAGGTCCTCAAGGACATTTACCTTTCCTATTTCTACGGCGCGAAGATCGGCGTCATCGGTCTGAATGGATCGGGCAAGAGCTCGCTGCTGCGAATTCTTGCCGGCGTCGATAAAGACTTCCTCGGCGAGACCGTCCTGTCGCCCGGCCACACGGTTGGATTTCTCGAGCAGGAGCCGCAGCTCGACGCGACCAAAACCGTTCGCGAAATCGTCGAGCAGGGCGTGCAGCCGGTCATCGATCTGTTGAAAGAGTTCGACGAGATCAACAACGCGTTCGGCGATCCCGACGCCGACATGGACAAGCTGCTCGAGCGCCAGGGGAAACTGCAGGACAAGCTCGACGCGGCAGGCGCCTGGGACCTCGACTCGAAACTCGAGATGGCGATGGACGCGCTGCGTTGTCCGCCCGGCGACACTTCGATTTCAATTCTGTCGGGCGGCGAGAAGCGGCGCGTTGCGCTCTGCCGGTTGCTGCTGCAGGAGCCCGACATCCTCCTTCTCGATGAGCCGACGAATCATCTCGACGCCGAATCGGTGGACTGGCTCGAAAAGCATCTGAAGCAATACGCCGGCACGGTCATCGCCGTGACGCACGATCGCTACTTCCTCGACAACGTCGCCGGATGGATCCTCGAGCTCGATCGCGGCCACGGCATTCCGTTCAAAGGCAACTACTCCTCTTGGCTCGATCAGAAAAGCACGCGCCTGCGGCAGGAAGAGAAATCGGAATCGCAGCGGCAGAAGACGCTCGAACGCGAACTGGAGTGGATCCGCATGTCGCCGAAAGGGCGCCACGCAAAAGGAAAAGCGCGCATCAATTCGTATGAGTCGCTGCTGAGTCAGGAGACGCAGCAGAAAGTTCAGGAGCTCGAGATCTACATCCCGCCTGGTCCCCGGTTAGGCCAGGTGGTGATCGAGGCCGACGACGTTCGCAAAGCTTACGGCGAGAATCTTCTGATGGACGAGATGACGTTCAAGCTGCCGCCGGGGGGAATCATCGGCATCATCGGTCCGAACGGCGCGGGCAAGACGACGCTCTTTCGCATGGTGCTCGGTCAGGAGAAGCCGGACGGCGGAACGATCCGCCTCGGCGAAACCGTGAAGCTTGGATACATCGATCAGAACCGGCCGCTGGCTGCCGACAAATCGATCTTCGAAGAGATCACGGGCGGATTGGACATCGTGCAGCTCGGACCGCGCGAGATGCCGTCGCGCGCGTACGTCGCGCGATTCAATTTCTCAGGTCAGGATCAGCAGAAAAAAGTCGGGACGCTTTCCGGCGGCGAGCGCAATCGCGTGCATCTCGCGAAGATGCTCAAGGAAGGGGCGAACGTGCTGCTGCTCGACGAGCCGACGAACGATCTCGACGTCAACACACTGCGCGCGCTCGAGGAAGCGCTGGAGAATTTCGCGGGATGCGCGATCGTGATCTCGCACGACCGCTGGTTTCTCGATCGCGTCGCAACGCACATCCTGGCGTTCGAGGGAGAATCACGCGTCTTCTGGTTCGACGGCAATTACAGCGAATACGAAGAGGACAAGAAGAAACGGTTGGGCGCCGAGGCCGCGCAGCCGCATCGGATTCACTATCGGCAGTTGACTCGGTGATGGTTACCTCAAAGACACCAGAGGTTTAATTCAACTTTCGATCAGCATAAATCCGCATATTTGAATTTTCCTTGGGCTACCAAACAAGAAAACGCTCGTAAGTTCTTTCATTGCAGCACTTCACGTTTTACAAAGATCGGCTGCGCCCGTGCAATGATGCGCTCCGGCTATCTGTCGGCAATCAAAATTAATTAAGGAGGAAGAATGAGGCTATTTGTGCGTCTCATGGCGCTGATGGCGGTCGCGCTCATCGCGACCGGTGCATTTGCGCAAGGAACAGGAACAACGTCATCGCTGAGCGGAACGGTCACCACTGGTGACAAGCCGCTTCCCGGCGTGACAGTCACGATCACTTCGCCGACGCTCCTCGGAACGCGGACGGCGGTGACGGGAGAGGGCGGCGGATATAACTTCCAATCGCTGCCTCCCGGGTCGTACACCGTGACCTTCGAGCTCGAAGGCATGCAGAGAGTCGTACGCAAGGTCACGCTTTCGCTGGCGCAGCCCAGCGTCGCCGACGCGGACCTGAAAGTATCGACGATCACCGAAGCGATCACGGTCACCGCGGCAGCGCCGGCGGTGCTCGAGACGACCGAAGTAACGCGAAACTTCACGCAGAAGCAGATCTCCGAACTGCCGGTGCGCCGCAATGTTCGCGACACGGTTCTTCTCGCCCCGGGCACGAACTCGAACGGGCCTAACAACCAGATCACAATCTCCGGCGCGCCGTCGTACGACAATCTCTTCCTCGTCAACGGCGTGGTCGTGAACGAGAATCTGCGCGGACAGCCGCACGCGCTGTTCATCGAAGACGCGATCCAGGAGACGACCGTGATCGCGGCCGGCGGCATCTCGGCCGAGTACGGCCGATTCACCGGCGGCGTGGTCAGCTCGATCACCAAGTCGGGCGGGAATGTATTCAGCGGCTCGCTCCGCGACTCGTTAACCAATCCAAACTGGATCGCCAAGACGAAGTTCCGCGATACAGCCGGAAAAGCAGAACCCGATCATCCCAGCATCCGCTCCAACGTCTATGAAGGCACGTTAGGCGGATTCGTGATGCGCGATCGCCTCTGGTTCTTCGGCGCTGGACGCCACACCAAAGGCGCGCCGGCAAATGGTTTCAACGCCGCGCAGACGACGCTGGTGACGAACATCGGCTTCCTCAACACGATCAACGAGGACCGCTACGAAGGCAAACTGACCGGCCAGGTCACGCAGAAACACAGCCTCGTCGCCTCGTACCTCAATGTGAAGACCACCGAGATCAACAACTTCTTCGGATCGATCTACGACACCGCCAGCATCGTGGGATCGCGTCAGCTTCCGAACTCGCTGAAAGCGCTGGCATACAACGGCGTGCTCACGAGCAACTGGCTGCTGGAAGGTCAGGTCTCGCAGAAGAAATTCGCATTCATCCACAGCGGCGGCCAGGACAAAGACCGCATCAATGGAACGTTGCTTCTCGACTCCAACGCGCGCTTCAACGCCCCGACATTCTGCGGCGTCTGCACGCCCGAACAGAGGAACAATGATTCGGCAGTGCTGAAGAGCAGCTATTACATGAACACGAAGAACCTCGGCAACCACAGCTTCGTGTTAGGGGGCGAGCTTTACAAAGAGACGCGTCTGGTCAACAACAATCAGGAAGCGAGCGACTTCCGCGTGCAGTCGACCGGAACCGCGATCTTCCTCCCCGGCGATCCGACGCCGTACCCGCGCTTCGACGCCTCCACCATTCTTCGCTGGCAGCCGATCCTCGTGTTCTCGACTGGCAGCCACTTGAACACGAAGTCCGCATTCGCGAACGACAAGTGGGACTTCAACAGCCACTGGAGCTTCAACGTCGGCGTGCGTTACGACAAGAACGTCGTGCACGATGCCTCCGGCAACCTCGTTTCGAATGACAGCGCGTTTGCTCCGCGTCTCGGTGCGATGTTCGACGTCAAGGCCAACGGCCGCAGCCGCGTAAACCTCAGCTACGCGCGCTACGTCACCAAGATCGTCGACGGCAACGTCGGTGGCGCAGGGAATGCCGCCGGGACGCCGGCCACGTTCAACTACGCGTACCGCGGTCCGAGCGTCAATCCGATCGACAGCACCGGCCATATCATCGGAACGCCGGTTGCCCCGCACGATGCGCTTCGAATCCTCTTCAACTGGTTCGATTCGATCGGCGGAACGACCAACACCAACTTCCTGAGCTCGTCCTATCCCGGCTACACGCAGCGCATCCTCAGCCCGATCAAAGCACCGAGCGTCGACGAGATCACGCTCGGATTCGGACAGATGTTAGGCCGCACTGCATTTGCGCGCGTCGATCTGATCGATCGCAAATGGCATGACTTCTATGCCCTGAAGCTCAATCAGTCGACTGGCCAGCTCACAGCCCCGAACGGAGTGACGAACGATCTCGCGATCCTCGTCAATGACGACACGTGGAGCAAACGTCACTACGAAGGTGCGCAGCTCAATTTCGGATGGCGGCCAGGCAAATTCAACTTCGGCGGCGGCTGGACCATCGCGAAGCTGACCGGCAACGACACGACTGAGAGCGATCTGACTGCATCGTCGCCGATCACGGTCCCGACGATGTACTACCCGGAATACCTCGGCTACGCGAATTACGCGCCGAGCGGTTACCTCTACGGCGACCAGCGTCATCGCGGAAAAGTGTGGGCGGGATACGACCTCGCGATTCCGTTCGGCAAGTTGAACATCTCCGTGATCCAGAACGCCGACTCCGGCCGCGCGTACTCGGCGATCGGAACCGTCGACGTCACCGGCACCAACGCGAACTTCCGCTACACCGGCGCGCCGACGAAGCCCGCGTACTACACGCTGGGCCAGCTCGGCACTGCGCAGAACTACTACTTCAGCAAGCGCGGCGCGTTCCGCACCCCGTGGGTGACGGCGACCGACCTCGCGCTGAACTACGAGCTGCCGATCTCGCGCGCTTCGATTTTCGTTCAGGGCCAGGTGTTGAACATCTTCAATCAGTCGAAGGTCAACAACATCGTCCTCGGGCAGCTCGATACAACTGTCAGCACGAGCCGCTCCGCAGGACTCGCGTCGGGTCTCAAGCCGTTCAATCCGTACACGGATACGCCCGTTGAGTGCCCGCAAGGCGCAGCCGCCAGCGTGTGCAGCGGAATGGGTGCGAACTTCCAGAAGGCCGCGACATTTGGCCACGGTCTGAGCAAGGACGCCTTCCAGACTCCGCGTACTTATCGCGCCGCGGTTGGAGTTCGTTTCTAACTTCAATTGATGGTTCAGGGGAGCCCCGGCCGCAAGGCCGGGGCTTTCTATTTGTCACCGATAATTCATTTCGCCGGACGGGCCACTCCGGTTTTCCGAATCGTTTGGATACTATCCTTACGGTAAGTTACTGAATACAAAGCACGAAGTGCACGTTCGGTCATGGCCGCTGGTGTGCTTAGAAAGCCGTTGGCAGCCTCAATTTCCAAGGAAAACATTGTGCCCCAGTGAACGGTGGTAACTCGTCCGAGTGCCACTTGAATCGAACAAAAACTCAGGAGGAGAGATGAGGATTCGGTTTCTAATCGCAGCAGTGTTGTTACTTATTACAGGCGCAGTTTTCGCCCAGGGCGTACAGACGGCGATCCTGCAAGGAACGGTGACAGGACCTGACGGCAACCCGCTTCCGGGCGTCACAGTCACCGTCAAATCGCCAGCACTCATGGGTGAACGCGTTGCAGTCACCACGACCACAGGTGACTACAACATGCCTGGCCTACCGCCGGGCGAATACACGATCTCGATCGGTCTCGAGGGCATGCAAACCGTCACCAAGAAGATGACGCTTGCCCTCGGTCTCCCGAGCCGTCTTGACGCCAAACTGAAACTGGCGGGCGTCACCGAGGCGATCACCGTGACGGCGTCCAGCCCGACTGTGCTCGAGAACACGACCGTCGGCGCGAACATCAAGAAGGAAACGGTCGAGCAGTTGCCGCTCCTGCGCACGCCGGTCGACATCGCGTCTCTTTCGCCGGGAGTGACTGGCGACCGAGGCGGACGCGCGACCACGCCTGTTGGAGGTCAGTTGTCGATCAATGGCGGTATGGCTTACGACAACAACTTCATGATCAATGGCGTCAACGTCCAGGACAACATCTTCGGCAACACGAACAATCTGTTCGTCGAAGACGCGATTCAGGAGACACAGGTCCTGACGTCCGGCATCTCCGCCGAGTATGGACATTTCACCGGCGGCGTCCTCAACATCATCACGAAGAGCGGCGGCAACCAGTTCACCGGCTCGCTGCGCGACAACATGAACAAGGGAAGCTGGCTCTCGCTTACGCCCTTTGAGCAGGGTTTCCGCGGCGTCGGCGTAACGCCTGTCGCTGCAGCGCCGCACACCGCAAAGCTCTCGCACATTTATGAGGCAACGGTTGGCGGCCCGGTCATGCGTGATCGTCTCTGGTTCTTCATCGCAGGACGCAAAGAGAAATCGAGCACGCCGCAGAGTCTCGGGTTGACGGCCATCCCCTGGACGCTGCAGACCACAAACAACCGACCTGAAATCAAGCTCACCGGCAACGTTGCGTCGGGCCACACTCTGCAAGTCGATTACATCGACAACCCGGTCAAGCGCAATCTCGAATCGCAGGTTGCACCGATGGTGCTGTCTGCGCTGAGCAAGAACTCTCTCCGCGAGAATCGCGGCTACTCCGCGTTCTACTCAGGTGTCCTCGCTTCGAGCCTGTTTGCTGAGGCGCGCTATTCGAAGAAGCACTTCGGCTTCCGCAATCTCGGCGGCACCTCGACCGACATTCATGACAGTCCATACCGATCGTTCACGCGTGTACCGGGCGTGACGTTCGGAGGAACGTTCAATGCGCCGTACTTTGACGCGAATGATCCCGAAGACCGCAACAACAAGCAGGCTTTCGCGGCACTGTCGTACTTCCTCTCCCGCCCAACGTGGGGCAGCCACGACATCAAGGGCGGCTACGAACGCTTCACCGACGAGCGGACTGGCGGCAACAGCCAGACCGCGACGAACTATGTTTTCCTCGGGGGCTACAAAACGAATGCTGGCAGCCCGGTGCTCGTCAACGGAGAGCTCATTCCCCTGTTCAATCCGCGTTCGGCTGGCCAGACGGCTGAGACCAGACTGCAACTTTGGGTCTCGACGCGCGGTGCCAAGCTCGACACCGACACCGACTCGCTGTTCATCAACGACCGTTGGAACCTCAACCAATACCTCAATTTCAACCTCGGTGCTCGCTATGAGAAGGTCAAGTCACATGCGACCGGCGGCATCGTCGGCGTCGACACTTCGAATCTCGTGCCGCGCCTCGGCGCTTCATACGATCCGATGGGTAACGGCAGGTACAAAGTCGATGTGACGTACGCGCAGTACGTCGGCCGCTACAATCCCGGGATCATCGGCTCCAATACGACAGTCGGTTCGCCGGCTCAGCTTTTGGGCTACTACAACGGACCGAAAGGTGAGGGCCGCGACTTCGCCCCTGGCTTCGACGTGAATAACTACAAGTTCTACGCTGCCAATGTGCCGACCGCGAATGTATTTTTCGCGAGCGGGCTCCATGCGCCGATCAGCAATGAGTGGTCGGTTTCCGGCGGCACGGCTCTGCCGAAGAGCGGCTGGGTGAAGGCGACCTTCACGGACCGCAAATACAAGAACTTCATCGAGGACTTCATCACCATCAACAACGGTTGCACGAACATCGAGCTGAAGGGCATCAACGTCGGCTGCGTCGACAACGTGCTGTACAAGAACAGCAACGGGCCGAAGCGTACGTATCAGGCCGTCGACATCCAGTCCCATTACGATCTGACC
>JALYZI010000125.1 GCA_030948915.1 Acidobacteriota bacterium | reverse complement strand
TTAGGGAGTCCTATCTGACACCTGACACCTGACACCTGACACCTGAGGCCTGACGCCTGACGCCCGACGCCTGACTTTAGATCGCGCTCCGCTCGCGAATGGGATGCGCCACCGCCAGCTCCACGATACGCTCGATGACGTCGCCGTGAGACATCTCCGGTTTCGCGCGCCGCGCGGCCATGGCGAATTCAGCGCGGTTGTCGAGCCACGGATTCGGATTGACTTCAATGACGTACGGGATTCCGTCCGCTGTCAGGCGCATGTCGATCCGTGCGTAATCGCGAATCAGCAGCGCGTTCCATGCATTGATCGCCACCTCGCGGATCCGCTGCATGACCTCTGCGTTGCTGGTGACATCCTCAGGTACGAACTCGCGGGCCTCTTTGAAATCGTGTTCCCATTTCGCCTCCGTTCCCGCGATTCGCGGAAGATCGGGCGGCAGCTTCGAGAGGTCCCACTCGATCGGCGGCAGGACCTGCGGAGGATTGCCGATCATCGAGACGTAGATCTCGCGTCCGTCGATGTATTGCTCGACCAGCGCCGGATTGTGAAATTCGTTGTGAATGTATTGCACGCGTTCCATCAACTCTTCGACCGAATGCACCACGGATTTCGCATCGATGCCGATCGAAGCGTCCATCGCGGTCGGCTTCACGATGAGCGGAAACGTCGTCAGTGACCCAGTACCCTCGACGCGTTCCGGCGCGATGATCACGAAGTCGGGCGATTGCACTTTGTGAAAATCGAACAACTTCTTGGCGAGTGCCTTGTCGGTTGCCAGCGCCAGCGACAGCGAGCCCGATCCGGTGAATCGCTTCTCCAGCAATTCCAGAACGGCGGCAATGCGACGTTCTTCGCCGGGGGCGCCGCCGAGGGACTCGCAGACATTGAAAATGATATCGGAGTCATCGTCCTCGATCTGACGCACCAGTTTCTTGATCGGCGCTTCGGCAGCCAGGAGCTTGATGGTGTAGCCGCGTTTCGACAACACCGCGTCGATCTGATTGCAAACCAGCTCCGGAACTTTCTTCCCCTCGGCCAGTTCCTCCTTGCGGACGCTTTTTTCCTGCGCGTCGTAAAGGACTGTGACGGTTGGCTTTTTTTCCTTCTGCGGCATGCCGGATTCAGCCGTGTACAATGCGCGCGCCATGTTCAAGATCGTCGAGCTTTTCGCGCGCGAAATCCTCGATTCGCGCGGCAATCCGACGATCGAAGTCGACTGTCATCTCGAGTCCGGCGCTCTGGGTCGGGCCGCCGTTCCGTCCGGCGCGTCGACCGGTTCGCGCGAGGCACTCGAGCTTCGCGACGGCGACAAGAAACGCTACGGCGGCAAGGGTGTTTTGCAGGCGGTCCAGAACGTCAATGAAGCAATCGCGGGCGAACTGGAAGGGATGGATGCGCGCCGGCAGGCGGCGATCGACCTGGTCATGAAAGAGCTCGACGGCACCGAGAACAAGTCGCGCCTCGGTGCCAACGCGACTCTCGGCGTGTCGCTCGCCATCGCTCGCGCCTGCGCCGACGCTACGCACGTGCCGCTCTTCGAATACCTCGGTGGACCTGCCGCCCGCACGCTGCCGGTTCCCATGATGAACGTGATCAATGGCGGGGCGCACGCCGACAACAATCTCGACGTGCAGGAGTTCATGATCATCCCCGCCGGCTTCGCGACTTTTTCCGATGCGCTGCGTGCCGGTGTCGACACTTTTCACGCGCTCAAGAAGACCTTGCACGACAAGAAACTCACGACGGCCGTCGGCGATGAGGGCGGCTTCGCGCCCGATTTGAAATCGAACGCCGAGGCGCTCGATCTGATCCTGATGGCGATCGAGAAAGCAGGCTACCAAGCGGGCGAGCAGATTTTTCTCGGACTCGATGCGGCAGCGTCGGAATTTTTCGCCGATGAGCGGTATGACTTTGAAGGAAACAAGCGCTCGAGCGCGGAGATGATCGAGTACTACGGCAACCTGAAACGCAAGTATCCGATCATCTCGTTCGAGGATGGGATGGCGGAGGGCGACTGGGATGGGTGGGAGGCATGGACGAAGGCGATGGGCGCGCAGACGCAGATCGTCGGCGACGATGTCTTCGTCACGAACCCTGCGATTTTCGCGAAGGGAATCGAGCGCGGTATCGCGAACGCCATTCTCGTGAAAGTGAATCAGATCGGGACGCTCACCGAGACGTTCGAGACGATCGAGATGGCAAAACGCGCCGGATATCGTGTGGTCGTTTCGCATCGCTCGGGGGAAACCGAGGATTCGACGATTGCCGATCTGGTGGTGGCGACGAACGCGGGTCAGATCAAGACCGGTTCGGCGTCGCGCAGCGACCGCATGGCGAAATACAACCAGCTCCTGCGGATCGAAGAGGAGCTGGGCGAGGCCGCGGTTTTTGCCGGCAAAGCCATATTCCGGCATATTTGACAGCCCCGCAATTCGTCAATACATTGACCGAATGCCCGATGCCGAGCGCGACCTCGTCTCCGGCGTGATTCAGCTGGCGAACCTGCTGAATCGCCGGCTCGGTCCGATTTTCGAGCGCGCGAAAGTGACGCCGCAGCAATGGTCGATTCTGTCGATGCTGGCGGAGTCGGAAGCGCCGATGACGCTGGCCGCCATCGCTCGAAAGATGATGGTCTCGAAGCAGAACATGACCGGCATGATGGCGCGGCTCGAGCAACTCGGTCTCGCCGAGCGGCACGATGATCCCAAAGACCTGCGTTCTTCGCGAGTGCAGCTGACGCGACGCGGACGCGCGCTGGTCGATAAGTTTCGCCCCGCCTATCAGGAATGGCGCGAACAGCTCGGCCACGATCTGCCCGAGCGCGAGATCGCTGCGCTCACGCGGACTGTCGATCGGCTGATCGCCGAATTGGAGCAGGCGTGATCGCGCGATTGCGTCCGGCGCGCTTTGCTTCGTAAAGCCGTTCGTCGGCGATGTGAAAGAGCTCGTCGACCGTCTTTCCATCCCCCGGGAAAATCGCGCCGCCGATGCTGATCGTCACGGATTCGCCGGTCGCCGGGGCAGGAATCGATTCGACAGAAGCGCGCACGCGCTCGGCGATGATCGCCAGCGCCTGTACTTCGATCTTGGGGAGGATCACCGCGAACTCTTCGCCGCCGTAGCGCGCGGGAAAATCGACGGTGCGGACAGCGATGCGCAGCGCACGAGCGACGCGCTGCAGCGCTTCATTGCCGGCCAGATGGCCATGCCGGTCGTTGTAGAGCTTGAAGCGATCGAGATCGAGCACCAGCACGCCGAATTGTTCCGGATAGCGAACGGCGCGCGCGATCTCGGCGTCAATGCGCTCGCGAAACGCGCGAAAGTTCGGAAGGTCGGTGAGATCGTCCGTTCTCGCATGTGCGCGAAGTTTGTCGGCCATGTTGTTGAACGACGTGCCGAGCTTCGCAATCTCCAGGTCGCCGGCGACTGGAGCGCGCGCGTTGAGATCGCCGTCCGCGATTTTCTCCGCAGCGCGCGCGAGATCTTCCAGCGGCCGCACAACGCGGCGCAGCGTGATTTGCACTGCTGCGAAGCTGCACATCGCGACGATCCACGCGATCGCCAGTCCCGCCCAAAGCAGATTGCGCGAGCTCAGGAAAAACGTGATTGCGAAGAGCGTCATCGCAAAGGCCGCCGTCAGCAGGAGCACGCGCGTGCGCAGACGCATCCGTTTCAAACGCGTACCTCCTGCGCCCTGCGTTCCCTCGGGGCGAGCGTGTTCATGCGATCGGCGACTTGATGCACCGCCAGGACGAAGGATGCGTGACTCCACGTCAACGGTGCGACCGAGAGCGGCTTACCGGTGTATGGATCGACCTGTTCCGGCAACACACCGCTCGGCAGCGCGCGCTCGGTGGCCCACTCGAGAATCTCAATCGCCTTGCGCAGATCGGCAATGGTTTTAGCGCGCATCCCGTACCAGAGTGCAATCGAGAGGGTGCACAAAATCCACGGATTGCCGGCGACATTCGTCAGATCCTTCGAGACCTGGAAATAGTAGTCGTTCTCGTAACGCGCGAGGCCGCCGACGGGTGTCCTGACCGTCAGCCGGTTCACGACCTGCTCCATCGTCGACGCGATCTTCGGATCGTTCGGATCGAACATCCCGAACAACCACAAGCCGGCCAGTGAAGAGTCGATCGTAGTGTCCAGCGCGATCTCTCCCTCGCGCGTGACATTGACCATGCGCGCGAATCGGCCGAGGGTGGGGTCGAACATGATGCGCTCGGTGGCGTCGCGGATCTCGTTCGCGGCGTGACGATATTTTTCCGCCTGTTCCGGTTCCCCGAATGCCTCGGTGAAGCGCGCGGCGGCACTGAGGCCCGCCCACACCGCCCCCACGGTGAACGCGGCCGTCCCGCGCCGCTCCTCCCACAGGTCGTACGACGCTGCCGGCAGGCGCGTATGCGGCTCGCGATAGCGGGCCAGAAAATCGCCGATCGATTTGATGACCGGCTTGTACAGCGGCTTGATGAATTCGACGTCGTGGAACTTTTCGAAGTGCGTCCACAGCGCCCACAGAATCAACGCCGTCTCGTCTTCCTGAATCGGAAGCTGGCGTTTTCCATCCGGCGCCATCCACGGATGCCACGACGATCCGACCGATCCGTCCGGGTTGTATTTGTGCAGCACGAATCCTTCGGCAGTCACGAGCTTGCTGCAGAACTGAAAGAACCTTCGCGTGATCTCGGCGTAGCCTGCCTGCAGGAGAGCGACTGTGACGATCGCGCCGTCGCGGGGCCACATATAGGTGTACGTATCTTTTCCGAATTGCACGATGTCGGAGTCTGTCGCCGCGATGACGGCGCCGTTGTTGTCGATGTGCGTGCGGATGATGAGCAGCGATCGCCGGTAGAGCCGCTGCACGTTTTCCGGCAGACGCGAGATGTCGACATCGTTCTTGACCCACAGCCGCCAGTAGTCGTGCGTCCGCTGCAGAAATGACGCGGGGCCGCGTTCGCGCACCATCGCGTCGAGCGAGGACACTTCACGGTATGCCTTGCCGAACGCCCACCAGATCCACGCGGTTTGTGTTGCCGAGGGACCGAGTTTGTATTCCAGCATGCCGGTCGCGTCGACCGATCCCTGCGCGATGGCGTTGCGCTGCAGGTTGCCGTCTTCGGCATCGCGCCACGTTCCCTGAAATCCCTCGCGCTCTTTCGCGCCGATGGCGAAGGATTGAAAACCGAATTGATCGTCGATCGATCCATTCATCAGAACGTAATTGCGGCCTTTGTAGGCAACCAGTCCGTTGAATTCCGGATCGAAGAAGATGGTGTCGCCGATGTTGTTGCCGCCCATGTGCGGATCGAAATGGATGTAGAGGCGCAGCGAGCGCGCGGTCGGTTTCAGATTCCTGATCTCGACGCGCCGCAAAAAGAGATCGCGGTCGAAATCGACCGCGTCGTTGATTGTCATCTCCAGATCGAATGACGGCGAGCGCGCGACCACGCGCGTGACGAGCGAATCTCCGTCGTAGTCCATCGTTTTGACCCAGGCGGGATTGCCGATCCACGCAAACTTTCCGTCGCACCAGACGCCGAAAAACGAGACGTCGCCGACGGTTTGATTGTCCTGGCCGACGTGTGGGTAGTAGACGTCGCGAATGTTGTAGTCATGATCGAAATTGATCATGAGATTCCCGTTGCTGATCGGGAGGTCGCGCGGCATGAGTACAAGGATACGTGCAAAATGTCCGGATGACGGACCTCGAGGCGATTTACCGTGGCGCGCTCGAAGCCTGCGCACCGGAACGCCTCGTTCGCCGCGTGTGGCGTCCGGAGATGCCGCGAAACATCGTCGCGATCGGCAAATGCGCCGGCGCGCTGCTCGACGGCATCTCGGATTTCGACGACGCTTTCGTCGCGATTCCGGACGGTTACCGCGAACCGAATGCGAAGGCCGAGGTGCACGAAGGCGGGCATCCTCAGATTACAGATGCATCGTTTGAGGCGGGAAGGGCGCTGATCGATTTCGTCGGCGCGCACGACGACATTCTTTTTCTGATTTCCGGCGGTGGATCGGCATGCGTCGATCTTCCGCTGTCGCCGTGGTTCGATCAGCACGACGTCTCCGACACCAACGCGCGTCTCATCAAAAGCGGCGCCTCGATCGGCGAGATCAACTGCGTTCGCAAACATCTCTCCGCGATCAAAGGCGGACGCCTCGGTGCGCGCATTCGCGGAAAATCCGTCTCGCTGGTCTACTCCGACGTTGCATCGGGCGCACTGGCAGATGTCGCTTCCGGTCCGACTCTCCCCGATGCGACAACAAAGCGCGACGCCATCGGCATTCTGAAACGCCTCGGCGGATTCGAAGGAATTGTTACGAAATTGTTAGACGAGAAGTGTCCCGAAACTGTTAAACGGATCTCGCGCTCGAGCGTAGAGCTGATCGCGGATAACGACACACTCACTCTCGCTGCCGCCGCGATCGCTCCAGCGGCGGTTCGCTGCCAGCGTCAGATCGAGGGCGATGTTTCGGCCGCCGCAGAGTTTCTTCTCGATCGCGTGAAGTCGATCAAGCCGGGCGAGGTGCTCGTCGCGGGCGGCGAGCCGACGGTTGTAATGCGCGGTGACGGAAGAGGAGGAAGATGCAGCGAGCTCGCGGTCCGCGTTGCGCTTGGCGCGACTCAATCGATCGAAGCGCTGTTCGGAAGCTCGGACGGCGTCGACGGAAACAGCGGCGTCGCCGGCATCCGGATTTCGCTTCCGGCGGCCTTCGACCGCACAATGGCGGCGCGAGAACTCGACCGATCGAACTCCTACGAGATCGCGGCCGCGATTGGCGGGCCGTTGACGATGGTCCAGTCCGGTAATAACTTGCGCGATCTCTATCTTATGGCTCGTAGTTAGCACGTCGGTGCGCATATCAAATGGAAGTAAACGACGACCCGGTCGAGGAGCAGCAACACGCATCGGCGCGTGAGCGTCAGAGGCGCGGGCCGATGTGGGGGTGTCTCCGCTGGCTGATCGGCGGAAGCGTTCTCTTCTTCATCATCCTCTTTCTAATTATCGGCGGCGGCTGGTTCTATCTCGGCACTGCCAGTTTTGGCGATCTGGTGGCGCTGCGCGTCGCATCGACGCTCGAATCGCGGCTTGGGCGCAAAGTCACAATCGGCAGCGTCGCCATCGACCGAGCGCATCTGTCGCGAGTCGTTCTCAACGATCTCCGCATCGCGAACTCTCCGGGCTCGGTCCATCCGTATTTCGCAACCGTCAAGCAGGTCACGATCACCGGCGGTATCAATTCATTCTGGGGCCGTCAGATCTCCGTCGATCGCGTCGACATCGTCGAGCCGCATCTTTTCTTCGAGGTCTATCCGTCCGGCTCGAAGCTGGTGCACAACTTCCCGCATTGGAACAGCGGACCGAAAAGCCGTTACGAGATGTATCGCCTCGCGATCCACAAGATGTTCATCACTGGCGGCGGATTTGATTTCCTCGATCGCCGCCACAACATTGCCGCCGGCGCGGCCAATCTCTCTTCGACGATCGATGTGACCGGCCAGGATGTCTACGCCGGAACGGCGAGCAGTCCTCTGCTGCGCGTTCGCATTCAGGACTACGTGCCCTTCGACATGAACATGCGCGGCCAGTTCCGATACTCGCGGGGAGTTCTGGAACTGCAATCGATCGCGCTGAGCGGTGGACCGGATCTGCGCGTGTTCCTCCGAGGCCGACTCGATCCGTTGACCGACGGCGTTTACAACCTGCATCTCACATCGTCGATCGGCCTCAATCGCATCCGCGAAATCTTCCGCGTGCAGCGCCCGCTCGACGGAATCGTCGACATGGACACCACGCTCCGCGGCAAGCAGGGAACGTTCACGCTCACCGGCGGATGGCTGTCGCAGCGGATGAACGCCGATGTCTATGAGCTGACCAACGCGCGCGGAAAGTTGGACGTCACCGACACGCACGCGATCGTCGACGTCGAGCGAGCAACCTACGGCGGCGGCACGATCAATGCGCACTATCTCCTGCCGCAATACTCCGAGCCGTATCCGATGTCCGTCGATCTTCGCTACAACGGCGTCTCGGTCGAAAAGCTCTTTGGCGATTGGGGAATCCACGACACCGGACTTCGCGGCGGCGCGACCGGACATCTCGCCTATCACTGGAACAAGGACAAACTTCTCGAAGGCGGCGGCGAAGGGACCGCCACGCTGTCGAAAAATGCCACGGCGTTTTCCGGCGCGAAGTATCCGATCGCAGTCGGCGGGTCGACTGACTTCGCTCTCCAAAACGGCGTCGTCACCTTCCGCCGCGCCGACCTCGAGACCGACAAGTCGAAGATTGCGATCAACGGCAAGTTGAGGATTTCCGACGCGTGGACCGATCTGCTGATGAAGATCCACAGCACGGACTTCTCCGAGCTCGATCGCATCGGCTACAACTTCGCGCACTCGGCCGGCAAGAAGACCTACACGCTCCTCGGCCTGGGCGGAGGCGGCGACATCACAGGCTCCATGAAAGGGACGATCAAAGCGCCGGACGTCGTCGCGCACATCGTCAGCACCGCCACGAAATACAACAATGTGCTCCTCGGCGACGCCGACATCGATCTGCACTACGACGGACCGCGCAGCACATTGCATTTCGATAGAGCGACGTTCCGTGATGGCAATGGAAGGCTCGGGCTTTCGGGGACCGTCGCCTTTCCCGATCGCGGTCCATCGCCGCGATTCGATATCGCTGTCGATGCGACCAACTATCCCGTCGATCGCGCCGTTGCAACCGTCAACCTGAAGATGGCGGTATCGGGCCTCGGCACCGGGCGCATCGTGGTGACCGGAACGCCTGATGCCGGAAAAGTCACATTCGCGTCGCTCACCATCACGCAGGCCGGCGGCGCGAAGCTGAATCTCAACGGAAGCACGGAGTGGAGACCCGGCAAAGGCAATGTCGTTTTCGATCTCGCAATCGAAGCGCAGTCGTTTCCCGTCGCCGACATCATCAAATTTCTCGACCTCGGCGCGTTCCCGGTCACCGGACAACTCACCGGTAATTTGAAACTGCAAGGTCCGAAGAGCGGGCTCGAGGGCGCGGGAAAGGTGACGGTCACCAACGGATCGATTTACGGCGAAGCGGTGACGCAGGCCGCCGCGAACATCGTGTTCACGAAGGGAACTCTGAAGGCTACCAACATCAACGTGGTCGCGCCTGCGGGGACCATGACCGGGCAGGCCGAGCTGAACCTGAATACGAATCAGTTCAATTATTCGATTCAATCGAGCTCGATCGATCTTTCCAAACTCAAAGTCCTCTCTTCGCTGGCGGGACTTCTTGGCGGAAACGTCACGATCACATCGAGCGGCGCGGGGACATTCGAGCAGCCGGAGCTGCTCGTCAACGCGACGCTCAATCAGGCGACGCTGCGCGGACTAGATCTTCCGCCCGGATCGCCGCCTCCGACCATCTATCTTGCGATTCGCAACGGACAGATCATCGTCCGCGGCTCGGTTGCCGACGCGCTGACAATCGAAGGAAACGGAACGCTGGCGACGGACGGAACGCTCGGCGGAACAGTGCAGGTGCGAGTCCCCGATATCGCGAAGCTGGTCGCGATCTCGCCTAACACGGCGTCGATTCCGGCGAGCGGCAGCCTGACCGCGAATCTGCAGCTCGGCGGAAAGATGTCGTCGCTCGACGCCCTCCGCGTCGACGCGACGTTCCCGGAGTTCAACGTCAAAGTTTCCGAACACCAGTTCACGCCGCTGCGTCCTTTGCACATCGCGCTGCGCGGCGGTCAGATCGTCTTCGATGATTTCCAGCTGGCGCTGAAAGAGACCGCCTCGACATTCGGCATCAGCGGTTCTGCCGAAGTCACCGGCGCGAAGCGTGTGAATCTGGATGTTCGCGGAACGCTCGAAGCGGCGCTGCTGCAGCTCTTCATGAAAGACGTGCGCGCCGACGGCCACATCAACCTCGCACTCGGACTGCATGGCGCGTTGCCGGCGCCGGCGCTTTCCGGCACCGCCGAGTTCCGCGATGCGCAGGTGCGCTTCGCCGGATTCCCGCAAGTGATCGATCACATCACCGGCACGCTGGTCTTTCGAGGCGATCGCGTCGACATCGATTCGCTGAAGGCCAGCGTCGGCGGTGGAACAGTCGTCGCCGGCGGCTCGGTTACGCTTGCCGGATTCACGCCGCAGCGTCTTCGAATCGTGCTTCAGGGAAACGACGTCGCGATCCGCTACTTCGAAGGTCTGACGGTCCAGGGGGATTTCAATCTGGCCCTGGCCGGCGACATCAGCCGAATCACGTTGCAGGGCGATGTGAATGTCACGCGCGCTCTCTATTTCAAGGACATGGACCTCGGCAACGCCATCCTCGGCGTGGTCTTGTCGCGGCGAGGCGTCACACCGATCGTGGCGGCGTCGTGGCAGGACCGCGTTTCACTGCGCGTGCATCTGGCTGCGCCGCAAACGCTGGCAGTCAGAAACAACATCGCTGACGTCACCGGCACCGGAAACGTCGACGTCACCGGCACGCTCGCGAATCCGGTGATCCTCGGCGAAGTCTCGCTCGACGAAGGCGGCAAGGTCCGATTCCAGAACATCGATTACCAGGTTGTGCGCGGCACGATCACGTTTCAGAATCCATTCCGCATCGATCCGTACTTCGACGTCACGCTCGAAGCGCGCGTCAGTGGCGGCATTTCGGAGTTGGAGTCGGGACCGCTCGATGTAAGCGTCAACATCACCGGCACGCTCGATCGCATCACGCCCACGATCTCCTCCGATCCGCCCGCCAGCGACGTCACCCTTTTCTCACTCCTCGGCCTCGGCGGCTTGATGAAAAACGGCGGTGGAGTGCCGACGACAAGCGGTTCCGGCCTGCTGTTCCAGTCGGCTGCGCAGCTGATCGGCTCGAAGGTGTTCTCGTTTGTCGACTCTTTCAGCTATGACGTGACGGGCCTCGACACCAGCGGCGACCCGGGTCCGAAAGTCAGCTTCGAGAAACGTCTGTCCAACAATTTCCGACTGTTCGTCGTGTACAACACGCGCGATCAGAAACGCCGCGTCGTCATCGAGTGGCAGGTGAATCCCGAGTGGACCCTGCAGTTCACGCGCGATGAGCTCTCGAACGAATACCGGACCGAAGCGCGATATCGCCGCCGCTACGAAGGCCGCTGGACGTGGGGGACGCGCGGCAAGAACGGGATGGCTTTTTTCGCGCACTTCACCGAGCCGCCGAGACATCGGCCGGCGCAGACGAAGTCTCCGGTTCCTCCGCCGGCCGGATCGCCGATCGTCACCGAAATCAACTTCGGCGCGGATTCGAAATTCGATACGACGGTGCTCAGCCAGTACGTCACGCAAAGCGTTGGTGCGCCACTTTCGATGCGCGAAGTGCAGGGGTCGATCAAGAGTCTGTACGACACCGGCGACTTCCGCGACGTCCGTGTGTCGACCGCGCCGGCGCAAGGCGGTGTGGCGCTGACATTTGCGCTGTTCGTGAATTACCGCATCTCGGAAATCCGCTTCGACGGTTTGAGCGGAGCCGATCGGGAACGCGCGGCGCGTGAGATGACGGCGCATGTCGGCGACGTCCTCTACCTCAACGCCGTCGATCGGAGCGCGGTCGCCATCCAGAGTTTTCTGAATCGCGCAGGCTACCTCGAGGCCACCGTCGATCCTGAAACCACGTTCATCCGCGAGCAAAGCCGGGCGACGATCGTTCTCCACGTGAATGCAGGATCGCGCGCGACGGTGGGCAACGTGATGCTCGAGGGCAACCTTGCGCCGTTCGCAGCGCCGGAGTTGATCGCACAGATGCGTCGCGGACCCGGCAAAACGTTTCAGTTGTCCGAAGCGCGCAGCGATGCCGATCGCATCCGCAATTACCTCGCACGTCGCAATTTCCGGAAGGCCGACATCCGCTTCCTCAACTACACCTACAACAAAGACACGAAGAAGGTCACGCTGCGCTATCGCGCCGTCACCGGACCAGTCGTGCAGGTGGAAGTTGCCGGCGTTCCGAAGCGAGATGTCCGCAAATTGATCCCGTTCCGCAAGAACCAGGCGTACAGCGAAGACGCGCTCGAGACCGCGTCCAACGATATCGTGAAGAATTACCAGAGCCGCGGCTACTTCAACGCCGCCGTCGATGTCGACGAGAAATTGGCGAACAACGTCTGGGTGATCACGTTCCGCGTCAATCCGGGAGTGCGTTATCAACTCCAGGCGGTCATGTTCACGGGCAACGAGAAGTTTTCCGAGAAGCAGCTCGCATCGGTCGTGACGACGTCGGTTTCGGGAGGGGTGCGCTCTTTCCTTGCGACGCTGTTACGCCGTCCGACCGGCATTACAAAAACACAGATCTCGTCCGATCGCGATGCCATCGAGTCGTACTACCGGCTCAACGGGTTTTCCGAGGTGCAGGTGGCGACGCCGTTGGTGAATACGAAGAACGACGGAACGATGACCATCGCCTTCCCGATCACTGAAGGGCCGCAGACGCTTCTCGCCGACGTTCACGTCGAAGGCAATCAGCAGGTGGCGCCGAAGGATCTTCCGCCGCTGCTGCTCAAGCCGGGCGACCCACTCAATCCGCAGCTCGAGCGGGCGGACATCGTCGCGCTGCAGACCTTCTACGGCGACCGCGGAAATGCAGAAGTGCAGGTGAAGCCGCGCGAGGAAATCAGCGCCGACAAGACATCTGCAAAGGTTACCTACGTCGTGGCTGAAGGACCGGAGATCAAAGTCGATCAGGTGATCGTGCGCGGCAACACATACACGAACAGCAGTGTTGTCTTGAAGCAGGCCGACATCGACAAGGGCGATCCCTTCAGCTACACCTCGGTCCTCGAGGCCCAGCGCAATCTCTACCGCCTGGGAATCTTTCAGCGCGTCGACGTGCAGCCGGAGCAGGTCGGCACGTCCGTCTCGGATCGCAACATCGTCATCTCGGTCGAAGAAGGAAAGGATCTGACTGTCTCCGGCGCGCTGGGATTCACATCGCCGATGGGCAGCTCGGTCGGCCGCGCGTCTCTTCTGGGCTCGGCGACCATCGCGCATCGCAACCTTTTCGGAACGGGCCGCTACATCGGCCTCGAGACCATCCAGACGCAGAATCGATCGCGCCAGGACACGTTCCTCACGTATCGCGAGCCGTTCGTCGGACCGTGGCAGATTCCGGTGCAGGTGACGATCTTCCAGAGCGACGCGCTGCGCCGCGGTGCGCATCTCCGTCAGCGCGGGACATTCATCGAGGGCTCGAAGGTGGCCCAGCTGCAGACGCGCTGGTCGGTGCGTTACGAGTATCGAATTTCAGATTGCCTGATCGAGTCGCCGGGCGATGTCTGCGATCAGGCGCTGCACGCGCTGCTGCCGGGCATCGACCGATCGATCACGAACATTCGCATCTCGAGCTTCACGCCGACGTTCTTCTGGGACCGGCGCGACGACTCGCTCGATCCGCACCGCGGCTTTTTCACGAGCGCATCGATCGAGTATGCGTTCCGGGCCCTGTCCGCCGACGCCCACTTCATGAAGGAGTTCACGCAGGGTTCGTGGTATCTGCCAGTGACGCAGCGCAGCGTCTTCGCCGTTTCCGGACGCGTGGGTTTGATTCAACCGCTGGGCGCATTCGTTCCGCTCAGCGAACGCTTCACGGCTGGCGGCGAGTCGTCAAACCGCGCCTATTCGCTCGACCTGCTCGGCACGGCATGTCTCGATCCGGCCGTAGCGAATTGCCATCCGACGCTCATCCTCATTGAGAATGGCAGGGGCACCAAGATCGCGCCGATCGGCGGAAGCGGCTTGCTGGTCGCGAACGCCGAGTATCGATTCCCGATTTTCTCGAGCGTCGGCGGCGCGGTTTTCGCGGATGCCGGAAACGTGTTCGCGGACACCGCCATCCGCTTCGGTGATGTTCGCTATGGCGTCGGAACGGGACTCCGATATTTGTCGCCGGTCGGCCCGGTGCGCTTCGATGTCGGCTACAAGTTGAAGCGACAGCTCATCGGCTGCGAAAACCCGATCACGATGGCCGACTTCTCGAAGATTTGCGGGCCGGGCACCGGCAAACAGAAGTTCGAGCCGCCGCTCGCCTTCTTCGTCACGCTCGGTTACGCGTTCTAGACGCTATCTGCTGCGGCACGCACGCGTTCCGCTTCCAGCGCCGCGACGCGATTGCGGAGGTCAGCGATCTCAGCGTGCAGTTTCGTGAACTCGTCCTTGAGCGCTTCGCGCGCGAATTCCTGCGACTTCGCCTGCAGCTTTTTCATCTGCTCAGACGAAAACTGGCTGAGCCCACCAAAAACGTCACGCATCATTTGTTCGAAGTCAGACGGCATAGTCAAGTTCAGGCAGCAATTGAAGTGCCACGCACCTTCGTGGGAAACTTTGCGCCAGCCTCTCGATGTCGATCCGGAGCTTTGATGATTTCTGGCCGTATTACGTCCGCGCGCATTCCCGCGGCCGGACGCGCGTCCTGCACGCGATCGGCTCCGTGGCGGCCGTCATCATGCTCGGGATCGCCTTTGCGGTCAGCCTCTGGTTTCTGATCGCCGTCCCGCTGATCGGATACGCATTCGCGTGGTACGCGCACTTCTTCGTCGAGAAGAACAAGCCGGCGACTTTCGGCCACCCTTTCTATTCGCTGGCCGCCGATTACCGCATGTTGTTTCTGATGATGGCCGGCCGGATGAAGGAGGAAGTCGTCAAGTACGTCACGCCGGCCGCCCCGCCTGTGCCGCCGGTTTAGATCAAGCTATCATTCGGCGCTCCATGCAATGGCCATCTCTGCGTTACGCCGAGTGGAGCGACACCAAAGAGACACTCCATCTGTGGAAGCTGCGCCCCATGAGCTCACACGAAGTCTCGAGCGCCGTCTTCTGGCCGGGCGGAATGGGATTCGACGCTGCGTTTTACGCCTACGCCTATCCCGAGCCGGAGGGTTCGCGAAGGCTGCCGCCGGCCCAGCGGAAGCGTACTACCACGATCAGATGCGGGAATTCACGCTGCCCTACGAATCGATGCGGAAGTTGCGCGCGCCCGGCGAGGCACTGATGGATTTTCTTCAATCGACATACGATGCCGCCGCAGACCTCGGCCGCTGGCCGCGCAAGGAGCTCGAGCGTCATGGGATTGCTTGACGGGAAAACCGGAATCATCTTCGGCGTCGCCAACAAGCGGTCGATCGCGTGGGCGATCGCTCAGGCGCTCTCGCGCGAAGGCATGCGCCTGGCGTTCACTTATCAGGGCGAGCGGCTGAAGGAGAGCGTCGAGGAACTGACGACGAAGATGGACGGCTCAGTCCTCCTTCCGTGCGACGTCACCGCCGATGCCGAAATCGACGCGGTGTTTCGGGGCGTCGGCGAGAAGTTCGGAAAGCTCGATGCGCTCGTGCACTCAGTCGCATTCGCGCCGCGCGAGGATCTCGAAAACGAATTCGTGAAGACCACCCGCGATGGTTTCAAAATGGCTCACGATATATCTGCATATTCTCTGGTCGGCCTGACGCGCGCAGCGATGCCGCTGATGGAGAAAGCCGGCGGCGGTTCCGTTCTGGCCATGACGTACTACGGCGCAGAAAAAGCGGTCGAAGGCTACAACCTGATGGGCGTCGCGAAAGCATCACTCGAAGCCACCATCCGCTACCTGGCCGCCAACCTCGGCCCCCGAAACATTCGCGTCAACGCGATCTCAGCCGGCCCGGTGAACACCCTGGCCGCACGCGGGATCAAAGGATTCACCAGCATGCTGCATCATCATGCGGAAAGAGCGCCGCTGCGCCGCAACGTGGAGCTGGAGGAAATCGGAAACGCCGCGCTCTTTCTCATCTCGGCGATGTCGTCGGGCATCACGGGCGAGGTGCTCTTCGTGGATGGCGGCTACAACGTCATCGGGCTGTAGCGGTAGTCACTGAAAAGTTCTTGATCACGCTCAGCGCCGGGAGATGTTCGAGTTGGATGGTTTTCGCGCCCGCGACCGGCATATCGAACACGGTGACGCTCTGCGGCTTCGGCTGATCGGACCGCGCAACCCAGAGCTCGTAACTCTTCTCGGCCGCGTTTTCGGGAAGATTATCGATGATCGCCAATCCCTGCCCCTGACGATTCACGAATACGCGCGCCGAGCCGTTGCCCGGAGCAGCCACGATGAAGGCTTTCGTTCCAGGCATCGCGAGCACGTTCATTTCGAAATTCAGACGCGCGAGCTGATCGTTGAGGCGCGCGTTCTCGGCGGTGAGCCGTCGGATTTCCGCATCGCGCGACGCGATCCTTTCCCGCGAGGCGCGGATCGCGAGCTCGCGCCATCCCCACAGCGCGGCGAACAGGATCGCGGCGGCTGCCAGCCAGAAACGCGGCGCGAGCAACCGGCGATGCTCTTCGATGAGAGTGGATTCGCCGATCTCTTCGGGAGGAACGGTCTCGGTCAGTTTTTCGGCTCCTCAGTGGTCGCGGGGAATTCGAGGTCGACGCGAAAGCCTTCACGCGTCGGCGTGCGACGGCCCGGCAATCCGCTCGCCTTGCCGCCCGATTCTTTGTTCGAGCCGTGACTCTCCGCCCCGCCACTCCAGAAGCCTTTGTTTTTTTCGTTTTCGCGTGGATAGCCGGGCATTGGCCGATGTTACTGCGAATGAAATGTGTAGTCGATTGCGATGTGGTTGCCCTCGATGCGCCCCTGCACGCGCACGGATGCCGTCACGGGCGCGACACCCGCCGTAACTCCTTCACCGGTGAGCTCGAACTGGCTGCCGTTGACGCGCAGAACACCCGTCATCTGTCCCTGCTCGTCGGAAGCGTTGGTGTTTGCGCCGGGCCGCGTGATCATCTGCGCGGCGGCCAATTCTGCTGCGCTTTCGGCGAGTGCCGATGCGACAACGCGCGAGCGGAAGCGTTGCGCCTCGCGCAAGGCGCGTGACGAGTCGATCAGCATCAGTTCCATCAAGCCGAAGTAAAGAACGGCCAGCGCGATGGCGGAGATGAGGACGTACCCTCGCTGATCAGTCGTGCGGCCGCGGAACGAAGATCTCATCGATTGCCAACCGGTTCTGTTCGTCAGTTGCCGAGATGCGGACGGCATCCTGTCCAGTGTTGAGCGTGAATGAGCCGATGGAAAACTGCGGAACGCCTCGCGCAACCCAGTCGCCGGTCTGCTGCGTCGCGTTGAATGACTTGCGGTGCGCTTCACCGGCAGTACGAAAGTCGTAAATCACGGTCTCCGCGAACCCCGTCTGCTGGAGGGTGTAGAGGATCAGGGTCTTCGGAGTCTGCTGATAAGTCTGAAACGTGGCGGGGTAGTACTTTGTGTCGAAGATGTCCTTGCGCAGCCGCGCCATCACGGAACTGACTTCCGGGTGCGCCATATAGTTGATCGGATATCGCTTCTCGTTCGCGCGCATGTCGGCGGTCAGCAGGACGATGATGAAGAGAAAAGTGCCGAACACGGCCAGCGTGACGACGATTTCCAGCAGCGTGTATCCGCGCTGACGCATCACCACAGACCGTTCCCGCCGGTATCGGCCCTGACAATCGATAACTTCGCGGTGCGTTGCGCGTTGGCCCATCGGATCGTGAAGGTCACGCTCTTAACATCGGCGCGCGGCGTGTCGACGTGAACGGTGGTCGCAAACGGAGCGAGCGGCCCCAGAATCGCCGTGTCGGACTGGAATGTCATCGGCTGGGCATCGAGTTGTCCGAATCCGATTCGCCGCCAGATCTCGGCCTCATTCGAAAGGGCCTGGTAAGCGAGGATCGTTTCGTTCGCCTGGCGCAATCGGCTGCGGCGCTCGACGAACATCGCGATGGTCGTCGTGATCACGATCGTCAGGATCAGAAGCGCGACCAGCACTTCGATGAGCGTGAAGCCCCTGGACTTGGACATGGTTGGACCTTCGATTGTACTGTGGCGACCGTCATGAAACTCCGCTTCGCACCCTCGCCGACCGGTTACCTGCACGTGGGCGGCGCGCGGACAGCCATCTTTAACTTGTTGCACGCACAGCACTACGGCGGACGGATGCTCCTGCGGATCGAGGACACCGACGTCGAGCGTTCGCGGCAGCATCACGCGGAACAGATCGTCAGTTCGCTGCAGTGGCTGGGGATGGAATGGGACGAGGGCCCGATCTATCAAAGCGACCGGCTTGCGCGTTATCGGCAGCGGGCCGAGGAGTTGGTGAGCCGCGCGGCGGCATATCGCTGCTACTGCACGGTCGAAGAGCTTGACGCCGAACGGCAGGCCGCCGAGCGCGCCGGCGTTGCGTACCGCTATTCCGGCCGCTGCCGCACGCTGACCGTGGCGTCGTCGAGTGAGCCGAGCGTGATTCGATTCAAGGTCGAGTCGGGCGCGATCGATTTTCACGATCTCATCCGCGGTGACGTCCACTTCGAAGCGGAGCTGATCGATGACTTCGTACTGATTCGCTCGGACGGAAATCCGACGTATCACCTCTCGGTCGTCGTCGATGACATCGACATGGAGATCACGCACGTTGCGCGTGGCGACGACCATCTGTCCAACACGCCGAAGCACATCCTGCTGTTCCGCGCGTTCGGCGTTGCACCGCCGGTCTTCGCGCACCTGCCGCTGATTCTCGGCTCGGACCGCAAACGGCTCAGCAAGCGCAGCGGCGCGACGTCGGCCGAGGAATACCGCGACATGGGGATTCTTCCTCAGGCGCTCTTCAACTTCCTCACCCTCCTCGGATGGTCGCCCGGCGGTGACCGCGAGATCTTCAGCAAGACCGAAGCGGCGGCGATGTTCGACCTGTCCCAAGTGCACAAAGCGCCGGCAATCTTCGACGAGGAGAAACTCCTGTGGATGAACGGCCAGTATCTGATGCAGATGTCGCCGGAGGAGATTTACCCGCATCTGTTGCCATTTCTGCGCGCGCCCGCTCCGGCGTACGAGCTGCTCGCGCTGATCGAGCTGCATCAGAAGCGCGCACGTACGCTGCGCGAGATGGCGGAACAGATGGCGTACTACTTCATCGACGATGTGGCGGTTGAATACGAAGCCGAAGCGGTCCGGAAACACGTGAAAGACGATGAGCTCGCGCTCCGACTCCGCGAATTGCACGATGTTCTCGCCGATGTCGAACCGTTCGATGTGATGGCGGCCGAAACGGCTTTGCGAAAACTCGCCGAGCAGCGCGGCATCGGCGCGGGAAAACTGATTCACCCGCTGCGACTCGCGTTGACGGGACGATCGGTGTCGCCGCCGGTGTTCGACGTCGCCGCAGTTCTCGGAAAAGATCGGACGCTGCGGCGCCTGAGCCGGTTAATCGACCAGGTGCCGCAGCTCAGCGCGACGTAGCAATCGGTCCTTCATCGACATCGCGATCAGCCAGGCCGCGCAGAGGCCGACCATCAGCACCGAGAACCATTTGCCGTAGACGCCGACCGGCGAGAAAGGCTCGGTCGCGTTGTGAATGGCCTCGCTGTTCGGCAACACGCCAGCCTCGGAAAATTCGTGGATGGCGTAGAACACGATCTGGACCGCGAAGAGGAGCAGGAAAAGCCCGGTGACCTGGAAAAAGCGTTTCACGTTGACGCGATGCCCGTAATGCGCCCAACCCCATGACATCAGAGCAGCCGCGCCGATGCCGAGGAGCGATCCGATGATGAAGCGGCCGGTGCGGACTTGAATCAGCATCAGCGCCGTCTCCATCCCTTCCCGCGTCACCATCAGAAGAGTGAACCCGAAGACTGCGACGCCCGACAAGATTCGCGAGGTCCGCGAAGCGGCGGTTTCGAGGTGCTTTTCCATCTCGCGTTTCATGCGGGGCGCGGAGCGCCAGACGTGGATTACAAACGTCGTGACGAGGAGCGCCGCCACGAGTCCCAGCACGCCCTCCCACAGCGATTGATTGACGCGCATCAGTTCCCATCCGAGCGCGAAGCTCGCGACGACCGATGCCGCGATTCCCCAATAAACGGCCGGGCGGAGCCAATCGCGTCCCGTTTTGCGCAGATACGCGAGGATGATCGCGACGGACAGGAACGCCTCGAAGCCCTCGCGGAAAACGATGATGAGCGCGGGAATCATGAGGTCACTTCCGGAGATGCATCGCCGCTGCGCCGATCATTTGCACGCGATCGGGAGCGACGGGGTGTTCACCCTTGCGGCGGCAGGCGTCACAGACGCCGAGAATCTGCAGATTGTGAAAGGTCGGAGTGAATTTCTTCCGATCGCAAATCTCGAGCTGGCGTTCCTCGAGGATCGGATCGTGGAACTCGATCACGCTGCCGCAGGTGGTGCAGATCAGGTGGTCGTGATGTGAGTTCCCGCTGACGTATTCGTAGTGGTAGTGGTCTTCGCCGAGGTGAACGCGGCGGACCATTCCGGATTTCACCAGCAGCTCCAGGGTGCGGTAAATCGTTGCGCGCGAGATCTTGAGGCGTTTCTCCTTCATCTTGAAAAGGAGCTCATCGGCTTCGAAGTGGTAATGCGCGGAGAAGATCTCGCGGACGAGGGCGGTGCGCTCGGTGGTCAGCTTGAGACCCTGGCCGGCCAGGAAAAGTTGGAAGCGGTTGATTTCGCGCTGGAGTGGCGGCATCGTCGGCTGACCTATTTGAGACTGAGTCTCAATTGCGTTGCCGATTGTATTGGCTGGAGCGACGCGCTGTCAAACTTCAGAGCCGCGAGCGCGCGGCTTCGGCCGCCTGCCGGATCGGCGGCTGATGCGGCTCGATCGATAGCGAACGGTTCCAGTAGTCGAGCGCCCGGGCGTAGTCTTTCTTCTTCGCGTAAAAAACGCCGAGGTTGTTCAGCACTTCTGTGGACGATGGCTGCATTCCCAGCGCCCTCTCCAGCTCCGGAACACCCTCGGTGTACCGGCTGGCGTCGACCATCGCCGATCCGAGATTGGCCGCAATGACGTACGACTGCGGGAAAATCTCCTTCCCCTTCTCGAGTACCGCGATCGCGCGGGAAGGCATATTTCGCTCGCGATAAAGCGCTCCGAAGTCGATGATGTACTTCTCCGGCTTGGGCAGGCCCTTCGCGACAGCTTTGAAGAAAACGTCATCGGCCTCCGTGTACATCTGCCGGTCGAAAAGCGCCATGGCGAGGTTGAGATACGGAACCGGACGGTCGGGATTCAGCTCGATCGCCTGCTGAAAAGCATCGGCGGCCTCTTTCAATTTTCCTTTCGAGCGCAGGTCGACACCGAGGTTGTTGTAGTACGCGTACGATCCCCATTTTTCCGGTGGCAACGGCTTCGCCTGAGCGACCGCCGTCTGTTGATCCTCGATAAGCGGCGTCATGGGCCGCGACGGATCGTTGAGATGACCGATTGCCTGCAGCACGCGCTGGTATCGACTCAGATCAAGATGGGCAGACGTTGCGATCGGCCGATCGCTGATGAGCTCCGAGTAGCTCACGATGCGCATCGACGAGATGGGCTCGATATCGTGAAACATCCAGGTCGCCGGCTTTCCAGGCATCTCGGTCGATTGCGGAAGTCCGAGAAGCGTCAGAACCGTCGGCGCGACGTCGTAGATCGAAACAGCATGGCTCTCGCGTGAAGCGGCGACATGCGGTCCGTACGCGATGAAAACGCCCGGGTTCCGATGATCGGAAAGCGCTGCTCCACCTTTCGGCGGCTCATGCGGGCGATCTTTTCCCCAGCGGAATCCGTACGCCGACAGGATGATGACGGTGGTATCGCGCGGAAGGACGTTGGTCCACTCGCCGATGAGGCGATCGATTTCCGAGTAGTAGTTCGCAACCGCCGGCCAGTATTTTCGATATCCATCCTGACTCACCGTGTCGCGATACGGAGGATGGAACGGACCGAAGAGATGATTGACAGCATCCGTTCCCTCGAATGCAATCATCAACAAGAGAGGATCGTGACCGCGCTGGCGTTCATCGTTGTAGAGATTGATCGCCACGCGATGATCGGTCCACGTCTTTGCGAGCACGCCGCGGAAGACGTTCACCGGATCGCCTTCCGTTCCCGATTGGCGGTCCCATTCACTCGCCGTGATGTTCAGGAAACGGCGCACCTGGTCGTATTGCACGGTCGCGGCGGGAACTGTCTGCGACTGCGCGCGCTGCCTGAGGGTTTCGGGATAAATTGCGCTGGGGACGATTTCCAGCGGCTCATCGAAGAAGATCGAGTTGCGCGCCGACGGCGGCCACGCTGTCCACCAGCTCGCGACCAGGCTCGGTCGCGCGAACGCGTCGGCGATGTCCCACAATGCCGGCGCCTGGCGTGAGTACGACTCGACCGGCGCGTGATGCGCCCAATCGGTGAAGTCGATGACGCCGTGGCGATCGGGCTGCAGTCCCGTTGCGACGGTCGTCCAGAGCATCGACGAAACCGTCGGCTGAATCGTCTGCAGCGAGGCAGAAGAGCCCCCCTGCATCAGCGCTTTGATGTTCGGAATGCGGCCATCGTTGGCAAGCTCCGTCAGAAGTTCCCAGTCTGCTCCATCGATCGCGAAGACTGCGACGCGCGCCGGCACGCTTCGAGAATCGCGTCGCAGCTCGGCGCGCTTCACCTTGAGCATCGCCTCGCGGTCGACTTCCATCCGCGCGATTTCAAAGGCCGTCACTTTGAGTCCGCTTTGCGCGAGATGGCGCGCGACGGTCTGGCGCAAAATGTCGCGCTGCGCCGTGAATCGCGACGTCGGCGAAATCAGATCTTCGATCGGAATCTGCGACGTCACGGCCGATACCGCCTCGCCGACCCGCGCGCGAATCCACGAGTTCCACCCGTCGTCAACGACGCGGCGCGGGTCCGGAATCGGACTGCCGGAAAGTGCGAATCGCAAACGATACGTCATGGTCACCGGTACGCCTTCGGCCGACGTGATGCGGATCAGACCATCGCGCTGTGCGTAACCGTCCCGCTTTTCAAACTTGAGGCGGAAGAAGCGGTAGGGCGGCAGAAACGTGACGCGCTGCTCCGCCATACGTACGCGTCCGGAGCGCTTGTCGATGCCGAAGATCAGCCACCGCGACGACGGGAGGTAGAGGCTGATCATCAGATACGTCACGGCCGTCAGGCCGGCGATCAGCAGGATTGCCTGGGCGAAGCGATTGCGAGGCATTGCGTGTTGGCGTAATGCAGGGGTAGAGCCAGCCGAACGTGGCGACTACTTCTGCCGTTTCACCAACTGCTTGATCTCATCATTTCCGATGGGGCTCTGTGCCGAGATGATGATCGCGGCGGTGCCTTCCTTGAACGATGGAATCGTGCAGCGAATGATCGCCGTGCCGTCGGCGGCCGTCTTGCCTTTGAAGATCACGCGCGGTTGATCGACGGTCGAAATTACCTTGACCTCGATTGCGGCCGCCGCGATCGGATGTTGCGACAGGCTCTTTTTGGCCGCCACCCGCACTTCGACGGGCGTGCCGGCATAGAAATCGGCGTTGTGCAACAGCGACAATTCGAGATGCTCCACCTCGGCTTCCGAGGCCAGGTAGTCGATGATGACCTGATCGAGGGTCTTGTCGTCATCGATCACGTCCTGCGGCAGATTCGCAATCTCAATCGTCTTTCCGCCACCCGGACGGGGGGTGAGTTTCGTGGCATCCGCCGGTGCGTCGAATCGCCCGCGCTTGATGGCCGCGATCATCGTGCGGTGCTGCTGCTCCATCAGACTTCCGATCCATTTTTCGTCGACGCCGGTCTTCGCCTGCTCGGCGTAGGACGTCTTCTTCGACGCGAGAATCTCGCCACCGACGTAGACCAGGCTCTCGATGTACGGGTTCGACAGACCCTTGTCTTCGGTCTGAATGTGATAGACCTTCTCGTTGTGCTTGATGTCGGTGTTGAACCCGGTGATCACTGGGTGAAACTCTACCAGAACGTCAGTTCTGCTCGAGCCATGCGCGAAGATATGCAATCTGCTCACGGACGCGCGCGACGTCGTCGCCGTGCGGCTTGAGCGCGAGGTAGCGTTCGAACCATTCGATCGCCTCACCGTAGGCGTGCATCTGAACGGCAACGGTCGCGCGGTCATGCAGCTCGTAGGTGTCGTTCGCGTCGAGGATCAGGAGGCGATCCATCGACGCCGCCGCGCGCGCCAGATCGTGACGGGCGAGATAGGCCGACTTCAAATGCGCGAGCTCGCGCGCAAGGATCTCCTTCGCCGTGAATGAGCGGAGATGATGCTCGCGAAGACGCACGCCGCCGCCGTAAACATCGTCGAGGAGTTTCTGCAGCTCGATTGTCGACAGCACGCGTCCGCCGTCGAATGGATCGATCACCAGCTGACCGAATTCACCGCTGAATTTCACGAGGAACCGTCCCGGCAACGAAATGCCGGAGACGTCGACACCCACGCGCCGCGAAATCTCGATGTAGAGAATCGACAGCGTGATGGGGAGGCCGGCGTGCGTGTCGAGCGTGGCGTTCAGCAGCGCGCTGCGAGGATCGTAGTAGTCCTCATCTTCGCCGTGAAAGCCTTCCTCTTCGAAGAGAAGCTTGTTGATCGAATCGACGATGCGCTCGACGTGGCGCGATCCTTCCAGCCGCTCGCGCACAGCGTCGGTCCAATTGTTGACTTGCTCGAGATAGCGATCGATCGCGATTCCGGGATCGTCTTCGAGCGCGATGACGAGTGACGCCTCGACGAGATCGAGCGCCGGATCGGGCCGGCCGGCGATCTCGCGGAAACGCTGCCGCGCGAATGCTGGATGTGTCAGAACACGCCCTGATTGCATCTCTTCACTCCGCCACCTTCTGAAACATTCGTACCTTACCCCTCAATTCGTCTGTGATGGGGGTCTTCTCCTGCTTTGCCCAATCGAACAGCACGACCACAACTCGTCCCGTTGCAGCAAGTTGCCGGCCAGCCGCGGTCCGGATTTCGTACAAAGTGTCGAAGGAAGTTGTCCGCATGTCACCGATCCGTACGCGGATTTCGATCGGCTCCATCGCGAGCTGGTGACGAAAATCACACTCCGTGCGCGCCACGATGAAGCCGACGTCTCGCGAGTCCGAGCCGCCGGTCAGCGCAAGCCACATGCTCGTACGCGCATGTTCGAAGTAGGTGAGATAGACGGCGTTGTTGACGTGGCCGAACGTGTCGAGGTCGCGAAAGATGACTTGCCACGGAACCACGTACCAACCACCCTCCCAGCGCGGCTCACGCACGATTTATTGTAGCGCGGTCGTCTTCGTTGCGAACGGAACTCCGCCGCGCGTGCAGGCCTGGAGGTAGCGCCCGGGAAGCGGATGGTCGAGGTACGGACCGACAATCGAGGATGCCGCGACCAGACGATCGAGATCGACGCCGGTCTCGATTCCCATGTGATCGAGCATGTAGATCAGATCCTCGGTCGCCAGATTTCCGGACGCCCCGGGCGCGAACGGACATCCACCGAGTCCGCCCGAGGATGCATCGAACGTCGCGATTCCCATCTCCAGCGCGGCGAGCGTATTCGCGAGCGCGGTCCCGCGCGTATCGTGAAAATGCATCGCGAGCTTCGAAGCGGGAATCACCTGCAGAAGCATTCCGACGACACCCTGCACCTGCATTGGAGTGCCGACGCCGATCGTGTCGCCAATGGAGACCTCGTAGCATCCGAGGTCGAGGAGACGGGCAGAGACCTCGAGGACTTTTTCGGGGGGAACGTCGCCCTCGTACGGGCAGCCGAACGCTGTGGACACGTAACCGCGAACGCGCATACCTTCGGCGCGGGCTCGCGCCGTCACGGGCGCGTAGTTCACGAACGACTCATCGACCGTCATGTTGATGTTGCGTTTGTTGAATGTGTCCGAAGCTGCCGTGAAGATCGCGATCGATTTCACGCCGGCCTCGATGGCGCGCTCGAGCCCTTTCATGTTCGGCACGAGCACCGGGAACTCCACGCCTGGATCCTTCGGGATTTCCCTATAGACTTCAGCGGTGTCGGCCATCTGCGGAACCCACTTCGGACTGACGAACGCGCCGGCTTCGATGACTTTGAGTCCGGCGTCGGCCAGCGCCGTGATGTACTCGATCTTGGCCTCGGTCGGAATCGTGACCTTCTCGTTCTGCAGACCGTCACGCGGCCCGACTTCGACCACGTTCACGCTGTCGACCGGAATCCTCATTGCAATTCAATCAAGTCGTTGCCGGGCTGCACCAATTCCCCTTCTTTGCAATTGATGGCCGCGACCGTGCCGTCGCGCGGTGCCGCAATGACGTGCTCCATCTTCATCGCCTCCAGAATTATGAGCGGCGTTCCCTTCGTAACTTTCTGTCCTTGCGACGCCAGAACTTTGAGCACGACGCCGGGCATCGGAGCGCTCATCGACTGATCGCGATGGCGTCGCCGCGCGCGCGATGTCTTTTCTCCGGCATCGACGGAGTAGGTCTCGCCCTCGAATTTGAAGCTGACCTGACTGCCCTGGACGATGAACGGGATGAAAACCGGGCGTCCGTCGATGCGCAGCTCCGCGATGTTGTCGCGGGTGGCGATCAGCTCCACTTTGGGAGGAGTCATCTGGCGTAGCGGCTTCCCGGCGCGTAAAGCGGAATGTCGTTCGCGCACAGCGGGCAGATGGTTTCGCCGTACGTCTCGAGCGTCATCGCGAACAGGTAGACGTACGGGATGACGTCGTATGGATTCTCGCGGCCGCTGCGATTCAGAATCGATGCGAACCCAACCACCCGCCCACCCGCGGCGCGGACGGCATCAGCAGTCTCGCGCGTCGATTTGCCGGTCGTGACGACATCCTCGACGATCACCACCGGCTCGTCGCGCTCGAGTCGGAATCCGCGACGCAGCGTCATCTGACCGTCCTTGCGCTCCGTGAACACAAACGGGATGTCGAGCGCCTCGGCCACCGCATATCCGATGATGACGCCGCCGAGCGCCGGAGAAACGATTGTCGCCGGAGCCATCGGACGGATCAGCTCCGCCAACTCGGTCGCGACGCGCTTCGCGTTGCGTGGATGCTCGAGAAGCTGCGCGCACTGGACGTAGTCGCCGCTGTGGAGGCCGGATGAAAGGCGGAAGTGTCCGTGGAGCAAAGCGCCCGTCTCGCGAAGCAACTGCTCAACGTCGAGCGCCATGGCCCGTCGAGAATAGAATGTCGACGGGAGACGTGCAATGGGGAAACTCACCGAACAGATCCGCGCCGACCTGACGGAATCGATGAAAGCCCGCACCGCCGAGCGGACTTCGACGCTCCGCATGCTGCAATCGGCGCTCAAAAACGAGCAGATCAACGTCGGACACGAGCTCGCGGATGAAGAGGCCATGGCCATCATCCGCAAGGGCATCAAGCAGAGGCAGGACTCGGTCGAGCAGTTCACGAAGGGGAACCGGCCGGAGCTGGCCGCCAAAGAGCAGGCCGAAATGGAGATCCTGAAGGCCTACATGCCGCCCGAGCTGTCGGACGCCGATCTCGAATCGGGTCTGCGCGAGATCATCGCGTCGACCGGCGCGCAGTCGAAAAAGGACATGGGCAAGGTGATGAAGGAAGCGACGGTGCGGTACAAAGGGCGGGCGGAGGGGAAGAAAATTCAGGAGATCGTTTCGCGTTTACTTCCATGATGGTGGCCGGTTGACGGTTACCGGTGGCCGGTTCTACCGTCAACCGTCAACCGGCCACTCCGTAATCATGCTTACAGAATCCGAAAAAGAACGCTACGCGCGACATCTGGTCCTTCCGGAAATTGGAACGCAAGGACAAGAAAAGTTGAAAGCCGCATCGGTGCTGGTCATCGGCGCAGGAGGGCTCGGCAGTCCGGTCTCGATGTATCTGGCGGCGGCGGGTGTCGGCCGCATCGGACTTGCCGACTTTGACAACGTCGACGTCACGAATCTTCACCGCCAGATTCTGTACGGCACTTCCAACGTCGGGATGCCGAAGCTGGAGGCCGCGCTAAATCGACTCCGCGATCTGAATCCGGAAATCAAAATCGAGACGCACGCCGCGATCACGTCCGAAAACGCGATCGAGATCTTTCGCGGCTACGACGTGATCGTCGACGGCACGGACAATTTCCCGACGCGCTATCTGGTCAACGATGCTTGCGTACTGACCGGAAAGCCGAATGTCTACGGCTCGATCTATCGCTTCGACGGCCAGGCATCGGTCTTCTTCGCGAAGAAGGGCCCGTGCTATCGCTGCCTCTATCCTGAACCGCCGCCGCCGAATCTCGTGCCGTCGTGCGCGGAGGGCGGCGTGTTAGGCGTACTTCCGGGAGTAATCGGCACGATTCAGGCGACCGAGACCATCAAGTTGATCACCGGCATCGGCGAGCCTCTGATCGGACGCCTCCTTCTCTTCGATGCGCTGCGCATGGAGTTCCGTCCGCTGCGCCTCAAGAAAGATCCGAATTGCGCGATCTGCGGCGCTCGGCCTACGATCACACATCTCATCGACTACGAAGGATTTTGCAACCCGATGCATACGGACGAAGTGACACCCGCTGAACTCTCGAAGTTGAAGGACATCGACCTGATCGATATCCGCGAACAGCAGGAATGGAATCAGGGATACATCGATGGGGCGCGGCTCGTTCCGCTGAGTCAGCTCCATCGCGATCTCAATTCGATTCCGCGCGATCGCGACGTCGTCCTCTACTGCCGATCGGGATCGCGGAGCGCGCATGCCCTCGAGATGCTGCGCGCGGCGGGTTACAACCGCGCGAAGCACCTCAAGGGTGGCATTCTCGCCTGGCAGCGCGAGCAGCGTTAGCGCGTCGCGGCTGCCACGGGCTGCTGAGGCGGCGGTGGCAACGTCGCCGGCTGATTGACCAGATCCGTGTATTCGAAGAGCGCGGTCGACAGATAGCGCTCGCCGGTGTCGGGAAGGATTGCGATCACTCGCTTGCCCTTCTCGAGTTTCTTTGCGACTTCCAGAGCTGCATACGCGATCGCGCCGGATGAGATCCCGACGAAGATGCCTTCTTCCTTCGCCAGCCGACGCGCGGTCTGCACGGCCTGGTCGAAGGTGACGTCAAACTCTTCGTCGACGACCGTCGCGTCGTAGATTGCCGGGATGAAGCTCGGCCCGATGCCCTGAAGTTTGTGCGGCGTGAATCCGCCGCCCTTCAGCACCTGCGCTTCGACCGGCATCACTGCGACCATCTTGATCTTCGCGTTGCGTTTCTTCAGCACCTGACCGACGCCGCTGACCGTCCCGCCAGTGCCGACGCCCGCGACGACGGCGTCCACTTTGCCGCCGGTGTCACGCCAGATCTCTTCGGCGGTCGTCTCGCGATGAATCTTCGGATTGGCCGGATTGTCGAACTGCTTCGCGCGCCAGCCTCCTGGCGTCTTGGCCGCGATCTCGTCGGCGAGGCGCAGCGCTTCGGGGAGTCCTTTGGTACCCGGCGTGAGAACCAGCTCGGCGCCGAGGGCCTGGAGGAGTTTGCGGCGCTCGACGGAGAAGGTGTCGGGCATGACCAGAATGCACTTGTAGCCTTTGGCTGCCGCGACGAATGCCAGTCCGATTCCGGTGTTGCCGCTCGTTGCTTCGACGATCGTACTGAGTCCCGGCTTGATCTCGCCGCGTTTCTCGGCATCGTCGATCATCGAGATCGAGATGCGGTCTTTCACCGACGAAAGCGGATTGAAGGCCTCCAGCTTGACGACGACTTCCGCGCCGCCGCTCGTGACTTTGCGCAGGCGCACCATGGGTGTGTTGCCGATCAGCTCTGTGATGTTGTCGTAGATCCTGCCGTGTTGCATTTTTCCTCCAAAAACAAAAAAGACCCGAACTGGCGCTCGGGTTCGTAAGAGTCTGTCGTGGCCGAAAACGCCTAACTTGCGATTGGCGACCAGCAACAACAGCAAAGCGTTCGCATGGGAGAGCGCAGGCTATTTCGCAAAAGGTATTTTTGTCAACTCATCGCACATACAATTTGGAAAACGATGCCGGCAATCCAGAATCAGGACAGCGCCAGACCGCAGTTTTTGTACATCATCGCAGGGGCGATGACGGCAGTCTGCATCTGGATTTTTCTCGCCGCGGAGACTGATCAGACGCGCGCAGCGGCGTGCCTGCTGTGGGCGGTGAGCGGCCTTCCTCTGTGCGCAGCGGGTGTCGTTCGCGCGCATGTACTCAAGCGTCGCGGGGAGACACTTCTTCATGTTGAGCCTTCCCCGCTCGTGTTTGGGCAGTCGTTTTCCGGATACATCGAAAGCGGCAGCAGCCTGGATCTCAGCACGGCCGCGATCAAGCTTCAGGCGACGCACGGCAGGAGGTCGGCCTGGGAGAGCGGAAATCTGAAACGCGGCGTCAGCGCGTCGGCCGCGGGACGTCAACGGCTCGAGTTTTCCGGCACCCTGCCTAACGCCTCGGAATTATGGTGGTCTTATCCCGAGAACTCGTACTGGAGCGTGCGCTTCACGACGGGACTGCTCAACAGAATACTGCCTGCCGAGTTTCCCGTCTCGGTGACACGTCCTCAGGCTGCAGTCGTCGCTTCGCCCAAGTACCGGTAACCAATCTTCGCCACTGCAACGATTACCGCCGCCTCAGTGCCAACCGCCTTCTGCAGCTTGCGGCGCAGACGCGTGACGTGCGTATCGACCGTGCGGCTGTTCAGATTGAGATCGACGCGATAGTTCCAGACGCGCGACAGCAGCTCGTCGCGCGGAACGACGCGCTCCTTGTTCTTGAAGAGGTACATCAGCAGGTCGAATTCCTTCGGAGAGAGTTTGAGCCGCTGATTGCGCGCCGAGGCCTCGCGCGTCGAAGGATCGAGCTTGATGAGGTCGTCCTCGCAGATGACGCGCGCCGCGGTCGTCGCTTCGCTGCGCCGCATGACGGCGTCGATGCGCGCGAACAACTCCTGCAGTCCGAACGGCTTCGTGACGTAATCGTCCGCGCCGCCGCGAAGTCCGCGCACTTTGTCCGTTTCCTGACCGCGCGCCGTCAAGAGAATGACGGGGACCTTCGAGTACTTGCGGATGTGATCGAGCACTTCGAAGCCGCTGCGCTTTGGCAGCATCAGGTCGAGCAGAAGGAGATCGGGCTGCTCGGAATGAAAGAGCCGAATCGCTTCCTCGCCATCGCCCGCCTGCACGGTGTCGTAGTTCTCGAGCCGCAGATTGATCTCCAATCCCTGCCGCAGCCCAGCCTCATCCTCAACGATCAGAATCTTGGTCATGATCTACTCCCGATCTCTGGTAGTACGTTTAGCGACGGAACCGGTTCCGTTGCGCTCGAGCCTTGACGCGGGAAGAGCAGGCGGAACGTCGAGCCAATGCCCGGGGTGGACTCCACCTCCACCCGCCCGCCGTGCGAAACCATGATCTGCTGCACGAGCGTGAGTCCGAGGCCTGCGCCGCGGCGGGTTTGTGTATCTGAAAATTGTGCACGATAATATGGATCAAAAATATGTGATATATCTGCGGCGGAAATCCCGATCCCGCGATCGCGCACTTCTATGACGACGTGTTCCGCCGATTGTCGAAGCGCGATCGCCAGGAACTTGATGTCGCCCGAATACTTCACGGCGTTGTCGATGAGGTTGAGAACCGCGCGCTCGACCGAGTCGCGGTCCCACAGCTGCTCGGCGACGGACTCCTCGACCTGCAGCGCGATCTCGAATCCACGGCTCTTGATCCACGATTCGTACGTCGAGACCAGCGAAGTCACGAGGTCGCGCGGGCGGACAGGTGTGAACGCCAGCGCCTTCGTGCTGCGATTCTGCATGCGCGCCACGTCGAGAACGTTCTCGACCATGTGCGAGAGATGGAGAACCTCGCGCAGCATGGCGTCCTCAATTTCGCCGCGCTGCTTTTCCGTCAGCTTCGAGCTGCGCTTGAGCGTCTCCGCGCCTAACCGGATCATGGACAGCGGCGTGCGCAGCTCGTGCGAGACGTTCGCGATCAGCGCCCCGCGCAGCTTCATCGTCTCCGCTTCCCGCTTGAGGCCGCGCAGCGCCAGGTAAGCGCCGAGCGCGGTCAGCGCAAGCGCGACCACGCTGACCCAGATGCTGAAGTAGCGCGCGTTTTCCCACCCGGAAGTGCCATAGGCCGTGCGCACGAACGCGCGGATCGAGTAGCCCTGCAGCGGCGGGCCGAGGGGGGCGACGTAGGCGAATCCGTCGGTGAGGCGGGCTTCGCCCTGCCGCGACGGCGTCGACACGATCGCGAGCTGCGCCTGCGGCTCCGTCTCCGAGCGCTGCATCAGCGGCTGCTGGTGGAGCACCGGACGCACGCGCTCCACGAGCCGCGCAGGATCGTACGTGTATCGCACCAGACCGCTCGACGTGTAGAACTCGCGCGTCAGTTTCGCGGCCGGCGTGTTGTTGCCTGCCGGCTCGCTGATGAAAATCGAATGCGTCGGATCGGAGTCAGGAACGTAGATCGCGGATGTGATCCACTCGTTGTTCTTGAGCCACTGCTCGAGCATTTCGGAATCGGGATTCGGCGTCTTGCGCTCGAGCTGCTGCCATTCTTCAGACGCGTCGAAGATGCCGTTGCGCACGGCCGAGTCGACGCGGCGCGCCGTGATGTCGGCGGCATAGCCGGCGTACTGCATCGCCAGCGTGTTGACTCCGTCTTCGAGTCGCGCCGAAAGCTCGTACGAACGCCAGGCGAGCACACCCAGCCCGATCGAAATGATCAGGAACGGTACGAGGATGGAGACTCGGTCGGAGCGGGGCATGCTGGATCCATCTACGGCTGCGCCGGCGCCGCCGCCATCGCATGCGCCTCTGCCAGATGTTGCGCGACGATCTTGTCGATCTGCGCCTTGGTGTACGATTCCATCCGAAGCTCGATCTTCTTCAGGATCCCGTCCCGCTGCACGATGATCCAGAGCCGTCCGGTGTCCTTGGCGTCGGTCAGGATCTGTTTGAAGTCCTGGATGTTCGCGTCGCGTGTCTGCCTGCCGTTGACGGCCATGAAGCGATCGCCGGGACGAAGGTTTGCGCGATCGGCCGGTCCGTCTTCAACGACCGACTTCACGCCGAGGCCGGGATTGAGCTCCTGCAGAAGTACGCCGAGGTAACGGCGGCCGGAGAGCATCTGCCGGATGATGCGCTCGCATTCGGCCGGAGCTGTCGTGCACTTGACCTTCTTCTCATCCGCGTGCGCGCTGATGACGAGAAGAGACACCGCAACGACGAGAAATCGATAGTTTCGAATGCGCATTCTGCTGAGGCAGGTCCTTGACCGGGCTCAAATGTAAGCCGTAGCGGTCGGAGCGAGAATAACAAAATAGAAAATGTCCAACGAATTCCAGCTTCTACCGGTGCGCGGCGCGGTGGCGGGAG
>JALYZI010000111.1 GCA_030948915.1 Acidobacteriota bacterium | reverse complement strand
GTTGTCATTTGGAAAACTCCTTGTGGATCTCCTGCAGACGTTTGCGCAGATGCAGGACCGCGTAATGTTTGCGTGAAAGCAGAGTGTTCACGCCCACGCCGCTCGCTTCAGCGAGCTCCTTGAAACTACGGCCCTGCAGCTCGTGCGCGACGAACACATCGCGCTGCTCTTCGGGAAGCTCGTCGAGCGCGGCGTCGATCTCATCCAGCAACACCGTCCGCGCATACGCCGCCTCGGGTCCTTCTCCCGGCGACGGCAACAGATCGTCGAGCGTTCCCCACTGCTCGTCCGACAACGTCACCGGCTTTTTCTTGCGAAAAAGATCGATGATCCGATTCGTAGCGACGCGATACAGCCATGCAGTCACCTGTTCGAGCGGCTGCATGAGCCGCGACGCTTCCACGAGCTCGTAGAAAACATCCTGCAGGATGTCTTCGGCATCGCCGGGATCGGGAACGCGTCTGCGGATGAAGTTGCGAAGCTTGCCGCGCTCGCGTTCGACAGTCTCCGCGATCCGGCGATTCTGCTCGAGGGCGATGGCTTCCATCATTGATCCATAACGAACAGACAGCGCCGATATTTTCAGGAGGGTCATCGTTGCTTCCGCCTGGCCTCGATCTGCGGGACGAGAATGTCCCGGACGTAGTGCCACTGCGGCTGCAATGCGAGAGCGGCGCGCGCCTCTTCCTGCGCCGCGGCGAGGTCGGGCGTTGGCTTCATGATGTGGGCGTTGGCGAGTGACATCAACGCTTCGGGCTTGCCCCAATCCGGCAGCGCCGATTGCGGCATGGGCGGACCGGCATTGTCGACCATCTTGCGGTACAGCTCGATCGCGCGATCGATGCTTCCGCCGCGCTCCGGCGGCAAAACGAGGTAAGGAACCGCCTGGATCCAAAGCACACGTGGATTGGACGGCTCCAGCTCGAGGGCGCGGTTGATCAATCGCTTGTAGCTGTCGATCTCTTTGTTCATCGCGGCCGGGTCGGCGTTGTTGTAGGCCGCGAGCCAGCCGTGAACTGCGGCGGCGGCTGCGTAGCCGTCGGCGAAATCGCTCTTCTTGCGAATGGAAGACTCGAAATCGATGACCGCCCGCGCGAGATGCGATTTCGCCTCGGTCGGAGTCATCTTTGGACCCGCGCCGTTGATCACAGTCCGCCAGCTCGCGAATCCGCTCCAGTAGTCGGCGAGGTAGCCGAAGTTCGCGTCATCTCCTGAAGCCGTTCGGCCGCGAGCGCGTGCTGGCAGTGCTGGAGCGCGCGCGCGTCGGCCTGGAGCATGGAATGCCGCCGATCGCCGCGCGTGCCAGCCAGGTCCTTTCGCAATCGAAACCGCTCTCGCGAGTCTTCGTCAAAGAGCGCGGGCGGATGGTGGCGATTCCGCTCGAGGAGGTGGAGCATCTGGAAGCGTGCGACGACTACGTCGCGCTCTGCATCGAAGGGCGCCGCCACCTGCTCCACGCGCGCCTTCACGATCTCTACGCCCGCATCGATCAGGCGCGCTTTCTCCGCGTGCATCGCTCGCATGTCGTGAATGTCGGTTGCATCAAGTCGCTCGAGCCGCGCGACGGCTCGCGTCTGATGGTCGTCCTCGCCAGCGGCACTCGCATCCCCGCCAGCCGAAGCGGCTCGACCCAATTGCGATCGTTCAGGAACTTACAGTAGCTCTTTGAGCCGCGCGTAGCCGCTGCGACTCACCGGCAACCGCGACCCATCGCGCAGAATCGCCACGCGGCTGTCCTTCGCATACGGCTCGATTTTTTCGATGCGCTCGATGTTGAGCAGATACGACCGATGGATGCGGACGAATCGATCGGGATCGAGCTCGCCCGCCAGATCGCCGATCGATTGCAGCTTGCGGACCTTCGTGCCGCCGGTCGCGATGACGATCGCGTCATCGTCGGCTTCGATGTAATCGACGCGCACCGCCGGGATCACCTGAATCGTTCCGTCCTCACCGCGCACGACAATCCGCTGCAGCGGCTTCGTACGCAGTGCCGCTCCAAGCGGCGCGACCGCCGTCCGCGGTTTTTGCAACTGACCCTTGATCCGCTCGGTCACCGCTCGAAATCGCTCCTCGGAGAACGGCTTGAGGAGATAGTCGAGGGCGTGGACTTCGAATGCCCGCAGCGCGTACTCGTCGTACGCGGTGACGAAGACGACCACCGGCGATCGATCGAGCAACTCCAGCACTTCGAATCCGTCGAGCTTCGGCATCTGGATGTCGAGAAACAACACGTCGGGGTCGTGCTCGGTGACCGCACGCACGGCCTCGAATCCATTCGCGCATTCGCCGACGATCTCGAAGTCCTCGTCCGCCGCCAGATATTCGCGAAGGACATCGCGCGCCAGCGGCTCGTCGTCAACAAGGACCGAGCGGATCATGCCGGCAGCTCGATCTCCACGCGATACTTCCCGGCCGCCTCCTCGGTCCGCAGCGAGGCGCGTCCGTTCGAGATCGCAGCAAGCCGGCCGCGCGCGTTCTGCAGGCCGATGCTCTCACCGCGCGGTTGCGGACGATCGGGATCCGCGGGATTGTCGATGCGAATGCGCAGCATCCCGTCGGTCGTATTCGCGGAAATGTCGATTGTTCCGCCGTCGACCACCGAAGCGATTCCATGCCGCACGGAGTTCTCGATCAACGGCTGCAAGAGAAGCGGCGGCACCAGACAACGCCCCGCCGCTGCATCCATATCTATATGCGACGCCAGCCGGGAGCCGAAACGGACCTTCTCAATCGCCAGGTAGCGCGACACGAGATCGATCTCCTCCGTCAGCGGAATGCGGTCCTTCGATGAGATCCGCAGCGTCATGCGAAAGAAATCGGCCATCAGTTGTGCCATCTGGCGCGCGTCGTTCGGCCGCGATCCGCACAACGACGCGACGGCATTGAGACTGTTGAACAAAAAGTGCGGGTCGACTTGCGCCTTGAACGCCTTGAGCTCCGCCTCGCGCGCGAGAACCTGATAGCGCAGCGCCGCTTCTTCCGCGATTCGCGATGCTTCGAGCTCCAGCGTCAGATAGTGCACGGTGACGGCGCTGTCGTAGATCACGACGCCCACCGCGAAGACCAGGGGAAAGTTTGGCGTCACGATCGCCGGCATCGTCTTCCACACGAACAGCCAGACACTCGCAGCCGCCACCGCCGCGCCGACGTGCGTTGCCAACACGCGCGAGAACGGCGTCTTGCGGAGCGGCATCGCGCGGCACGGATAGCGCGCCGCAAGGGCGATGATGCCCAGCAACAGCGACGGTTGGAACGCCGCCACGATCGCTTTGCTCAGCGGGACTTCCGGCCGCGTGACAAGCGCCACCGAGCAAAGCAGCGCGACAGCCGTCCACGCCCCGACGGCAAACAGGCCGAGGCGCAGGCGATTCGTCGTCAAGTGACGCTCACTTTCGGATGACGGACTTCGATCCCGCCCATGATCGCGCTGCCGCGAACCACCAGACGCGGCGCGTTCTCAGGCGCCGACTCCGTCTTGTCCTCGTAGCCGCCGAGGATTGGAGCGACGTGTCCGACGACATGCCATCCGCGCGGAACGCGAATCTCGATGCCACCCCAGAACGCCAGCACGTCGATCACCGCCTCGCCGACGATTTTCGCGGCGCTGAGATCGATCTCACACCCGCCCATCACCGCGACTGCTTCGCCGCGCCGGAATGACTGCGAGCCAATGTGCGGACTGTTGCCCGCCATCACGGCGATGACGTGGAACGAGTCGGCAGGAGTCCGCTGGAGCGCCTGCATCACCAGCGTGACGCCGGCGACGCTGATCAGCAGCGGCCACACGCCGATGATCCGCCAGAACTGAACGTGGCCGTATCCGAAAACCGGAAGAAGAAAGTACGTTCCCATCAGGAACCACACTGCCGCGCCGACCCACCGGCGATCGAACAGATGTCCGACGCCCATCGCGATCGCGCCCAGCGGCCACCACATCAGATAGTCGCGCGCATGGATCCGGCCGATCTGATCGAGCCAGAAAATCACACCCGCGCCGAGTACGAGCAGTCCGAAGACCACTCGCTCGGATCGCTTTCCCCGACGGTTACGGCTCACTGCGGTCCTCCTTCGGGGCTCTCACTCCGCGATCGACCAGCGCGCGCAGAGTGATGCCGGCGCCCGACGCGATCAGGATCAGCGGCCACGAATTGCCGTAGGTCAGTCCGAAGAGATGAAGGCGGATGAGCTGCAGCCAGACGCCGATCACGACGAGCCACGTGCCCGACCAGATCGATTCGCGTCGAAGGAGATGCGATACGCCGAACAGAATGATGATGCACGGCCAGTAAGTGCGAAGCAGATCGCCGAAATCTTCCACGTGCAGGCGATCGAGAAGGAAGAGGATTCCGACGCCGATGAGCAGCAGGCCGTTGATCAGCGCGCCGCGATCAATTTTCCGGTTCATGCCGCCCTCCGTTTGACTTCGATGCCGCCCATGAACGCGCCGCCGCGTACGATCAGCCGGCGCTCAGCGGTGCCGGCGCCCGATTTCACTTCGAATCCGCCCATGAACGGCACGACTTCGCCGACGACTTCCCATTTTTCCGGAACGAAGATCTCGATGCCGCCCCACATCACAAAGGCATCGATGATCGCCGGACTGTGAATGATGTCGGCCTCGGTCAGGTCGAGCACGCAGCCGCCCATGAACGCGAAGATCCCGCCGCCGCTGTAGTCGCGCGATGTGCTCGTGATTTTTCTGCCGTTGAGGACCGCCCAGATCTGGTCCGAATCGCGCGGCGACGAGGTGGGAAGTCGAAACCCGAGCGCGCGCACGACGATCGCGCCGCCGACGATGATCAACAGCAGCGGCCAGAAATCGAAGATCGTGAATCGCAGCCATCCCGCGGTGTACGCCAGCAGCGACGTGCCGATGACGCTGAGAATCACGCCGAAAATCCGCTGGGCGGGATCGGCGATTTTCGTCAGGCCGATGAGCAGAACGACTGCCGGCCAGAATCGCAGGTACGTTTCCGCGCGCAGCAGCGTGAGGTTGTCGGCGGTCCACAGCACCCCCAGAATCGCGAAGAACACGCCGAGGATGAGCTTTGTGGCGGGCAGCGGAAGCGGTTGATCGATGCGTTGTTCCATGCCGGCACGATAGGGCCTGGATCTCGATAAGTCCCGCCTCTATCGGCGAATGGTGGCTGGGAGTCGGTAAACAGCACTAAGATGGCCGCTTAAAGGAGTTGAGTGATGATTTTTCTTGCAACAATTCTTGCGGCCGTGCTGACGGCCGATCCCAAGATCGATCAGGTCGCCGCCGATTTACGCGCACTCGGCCGCATCGCGAGTCTTTCCGACAATCTCCGCGACAACAAACAGGTCATGCTCGCGATCGTCGACAACGATCTCGAGAATCTGCGCGAGAAGCGTCCCGATGAGACCTATCGATGGGCGTCGCTGCAGCGCGAAGAAGCATCGCGCGTCAAAGATCAGAAATCGGTCGAGCGCGTGCAGACCGAGAGGGAGTTGCGCGAGGTCACCCTCACAGCACCGAACGCGTATCGCGTCGAAGTCTCCGTCCCGACAAAGCAGGGTCTCGTGACGAAGAACAATCGCGTCTACATCCGCAACGTGATCGTCGATTCCACCGGCTTCGACGGAAAAGTCACGCATCAGGAGATTCCCGTGAATCAGTGGGTCAATCCCGGCGATTCGTATGGCGTCGCGCTGCCGGAGATCAGCAAGACTGCCAAAGTGATGGTCGAGCTCGGCGTCGAGAGCGGCGACAAACACGCCGTCGCTGATATCGCGCTGCTGCAGGCCAAGCTCACCGATGATCCGGCCAGTCCGTACTTCCCCGCCGTTCAGCGCCTGCTGAAGATTCGCGAAGTGCTGACGCAGAAGGACCTCAACCGCGGATTCCTGAAGACCACTGCCGATGAAGCGCTGCTGTCGATGCCGGGCGAACTGCAAAAGCGCACCGCCGAACAAACGGCCGCTTTGGATCAGCGAAGGCAAGCCGACGGCGCGATCACCGCCTCCGACGCGTCGCCGGACGTCGTCGCCGTGCTGCAACAGATCTCGCACCTCCTCGGAGGCAACCTGCAGGATCAGACCGACGCGCGCGCGAGATTGCAGACACTGATTGACACACTGCAGGGAAAGCAGTGACTTGCGGAGTGCCGGCAGAATGCCGGCGCTTCAAAACGTGTTTGGCAACCGTATGAAACGTATGATGCTCGCCCTCAGCGTAGTTGCGGCCTCAGCGGTCGCGCAGACCAATCCGCTTTTCAATCCGAGCCCGCTTCCCTTTCAGGCACCTCCGTTCGATCAGATCAAAGACGCTGATTACCAGCCTGCGATCGAAGAGGGCATGAAGCGCGGTCTCGCGGAAGTGGAGACCATCGCGAACAATCCCGACGCGCCGACGTTCGACAACACCATCGTCGCGATGGAGAAAACCGGCGAGCTGCTGACGCGCTCCGCAAAGATTTTCTTCAACCTCGCGCAGTCGAACACCAACGATACGATGCAGAAGGTCGAGGCCGAAGAATCGCCGAAACTGTCGGCATATTCGGACACGATCTACCTCAATCCGAAACTCTTCGCGCGCGTGAAGACGATCTACGACCAGCGCGACACGCTCAATCTCGATGCCGAGTCGAAGTGGCTCGTCGAGCGCTACTACCGCAATTTCATCCGCGCCGGCGCGCAACTGTCCGAGGCCGACAAAACGGCGCTGAAGGCACTGAATCAGGAAGAGTCGACGCTATCGACGCAGTATCGCCAGCATGTTCTCGCCGATACCGCGGGATCGGCGGTTGTCGTCGACAAGAAATCGGATCTGGCCGGCATGAGCCCGAGCGACATCGCCGCCGCCGCGCAGACCGCCAAAGACAAGAAAATGCCGGGCAAGTACGTGATCGCATTGCAGAACACGACCCAGCAGCCGGCGCTCACGTTTCTGAAGAGTCGCGCGCTGCGCGAGAGAATCTTCAAGGCCTCATCGGCGCGCGGCAATCACGGCGGGCCTAACGACAACAAGAAGATCATCGAGCGCCTGGCGCAGCTCCGCGCTCAGAAAGCCAGGCTCCTGGGATTCCCGACTTACGCAGCCTACGTCCTCGACGATCAGATGGCGAAGAATCCGGCGAATGCCATCAAGTTGATGAGCGACATGGTTCCGGCAACCACCGCCAAAGCGCGCGAGCAGGCCGCCGCCATGGAGAAACTCGCCGGCTTCAAACTCGAGCCGTGGGACTGGCAGTACTACGCCGAGCAGTTGCGCAAGAAGCAGTATTCGATGAACGAGTCGGAGGCGAAGCAGTACTTCGAGCTGGATCGCGTCCTGCAGGACGGCGTTTTCTACGCCGCGAACCGGCTCTACGGCGTGACGTTCAAGGAGCGTCACGATCTTCCGGTCTACAACCCCGATGTGCGCGTGTTCGACGTCATGGACACCGACGGCAAACAGCTCGCAATCTGGTATGCCGATTACTACGCCCGGCCTAACAAGAGCGGCGGCGCGTGGATGGACACCTTCGTCGACCAGTCGGCGCTGTTAGGCCTGAAGCCGGTCGTCTTCAATGTCGCGAACCTCCAGAAACCGGCCGCCGGCGAGCCGGCGCTGATCAGCTTCAACGACGTAACCACGATGTTCCACGAATTCGGTCACGCGCTGCACGGCATGTTCTCGAACGTGAAGTACCCGACGCTCACCGGAACCAGCGTCCCGCGCGACTTCGTCGAGTTCCCTTCGCAGTTCAACGAACATTGGTCGATAGAGCCGGAAGTATTCGCGCACTACGCGAAACACTACAAGACCGGCGCGCCGATGCCGCAGTCGCTGGTCGACAAGATCAAGAACTCCCAGAAATTCAACCAGGGCTACAACCTCGGCGAATACCTCGCGGCGGCACTCCTCGACATGTCGTGGCACACGCTGCCGCCCGACACCGGACTCAAAGACGTGAACACATTCGAGCCGGCCGCGCTCGAGCAGTACAAGATCGCGATGCCGCTGATTCCGCCTCGCTATCACACGACGTACTTCTCGCATGTGTGGGGCGGCGGTTACGCCGCCGGTTACTATGCGTATCTGTGGAGCGAATTGATCGACGACGACGCGTTCTACTGGTTCAAGGAGAACGGCGGCATGTCGCGCGCGAACGGACAGCGCTTCCGCGAGATGGTCCTGTCGCGCGGCGGCAGCCTCGAGCCGGCGGCGATGTACCGCGCGTTCCGCGGCCGCGATCCAATCGTCGATCCGCTGCTCATCGAGCGTGGACTGAAACCGGCGGACACCACCGCTCCGAAAAACTAGCGATGACCGATCCGCGGGCCCACGCACGCGCGGCAATCGTCGCAGGAGCGATGAGCTTCGAGCCTGCGCCGCTCGATCCGTTCGAGATTCGCGTTCCGGCAATCCGGCGCGTGATCGATCGGATCGAGCCGCCGCTCAATCTCGCCGTTATCCCCTTTCGCTACAGCATTTCGGCCAGCGGAGAAGTTACGGTCATTCGATCGAAATGCCGGCGATCGTGCCACCGCGTTTGACGTTTTTTCTACGCTGAAACGCGAGGTGCCTGACGCTCGCCACCTACATTAGATGTATGCCGATTCAAGGTGACTTACGGGCCATGTCCGTGACGGAGCTTCTGATGTGGATCAGCCAGTTCCAGAAGACGGGCACTCTCGAGATCCGCACGAGCGAGTGGACCGAGACGATGGCCTTCGAGCAAGGCTCGCTCGTGTTCTCCTCCTCCTCCAATCCCGAACGCACCCTCGGGCGCCTGCTGATCAAATACGGCGTCGTGACGGAAGAGAATCACAAGCGCGCGCGCGAGCTGCGCAAAACGAAATCGATCGCGGTCGCCAAGGCGCTGCTCGAGCTGGATATCGTCACCGAGGCCCAACTGATTCGCTTTCTGCGCAAGAAGGCGGAGCGCGAGCTGTACGACATCTTCGACATTCAGGACGGCGACTTCACGTTCACCGAGACCAACATGCCTTCACTCGACCTCCTTCCGCTGCGCGTCGACGTCGCGAAGATGCTGCTGCGCGTCACGCAGGACAAAGACGAGAAGGGCGAATACGATTTCGACGCCACCGGCATCCGGCTGGAAATCCCGACCGACATCTAACCCATCGGTCCGCTGATGCACTGCCCCGAGAACATTTCGTCCCAGCAGTAGTCCATGACGTCTTCCCACGTCGTCGTTCCGATCTTCGTCAGTTTGTCCTGACCGGGTTTGTAACCAGGGCAGAGCTGAGGCGAGATCGTACAGTCGATTTCGACTTTGGCGTCCGGCTTCGCCCCGCGTCCCGTTCCACGCATTGGCTTGAACGACCCGTTTGGAAAACCCTGCACGGACAGGCCGGCACGGCGATCGAAGCTGACACGCGTTCCAGCTTTCAAGTTTGCGAACAGGCCCCTGTGTGCCGTGAAGAGGAATGTCTTCCCGTTCGCGTCATTGCGCGCCAGTCCGACTCCGGTCTGCGCGTTCATCCCGACGACGCGGCAGCACCACTGTGCCGGGGCGGCCGTGAGCGTCGTTGTTGCGAACAGCAATATTCCCGTAAGAAATCCACGCATAATGTGCTCCTTCAGCGTGATAGTTCCCGATGGAGGAGCACCGTTACGTGCGAGGAAACGTTGCCGGTGAGTTAGCGTAGTAATACACATGGAGCGGCTCGAGGACCTGGTCACGATTCTGTACCGGCCGCGCGAGACGATGCGGCGCATCCTCGATCGGCCCGATCGATGGTCGTTGCAGATTGTCTTTCTCGCCTTCGTCTGCGCGTCGGTCAATCAGATCGACGCGCGCCATCTCGCTGAAATCTTTCCCGCGATTCATATCCTGACGGCGCTGACGACGGTCGGCCTCGGAATCATCGTCGGCGGATTTTTCTGGATCGCCGCACTCTTCGTTTTATCCTGGATCGCGACTCCGATCGGACGCCTGCTGGGCGGCGCAGGCACAGTGCGCGACGTTCGGGCCGCGCTGGCGTGGTCGATCGTCCCGATCATCTGGTCTCCGATCTATCGCCTGCCCCTCGTCCTCCTCGGAATCGGTGCGAACATCAATGACAACGTGAGCGGGCGTCAGGCCGTGCTCGATTTCGTCTCGCGCGGCGGCTGCTCGATCCTCGTCCTCTTCTTCGGCTTTCAACTGCTTTTCGCGATCGCGTGCCTCGTGCTCGCGAGCTTCACAATCGCTGAAGCGCAGCGATTCTCGACGCAGAAGGGATTCCTCAACGCCGTGATCATCTTCGCGCTGCCGATGACCCTGATCGCCGCGGCAATCTTCACAATGCGGCGATGATCCGATCCGCGAGCGTCGCCAGCGCCTGACTCATCCCGGTCGCGACATTCGCGCCATCGAGCGACGGAATCGGAACCTCGATGTGCCCGCCGGAAGCCGATCGGCGACGTCAAACGCCAGCGTGTGCATGACGAGTTGCCCGAGCGTCGCCGACCATTGCTGTGTCGGGCGCACATCGAGCTGATTGTTCGCTTTACGTACGACGACTTCTTTGCGAT